>JAPOUR010000048.1 GCA_026708565.1 Candidatus Dadabacteria bacterium | reverse complement strand
TGCCCCAATATCCGCCATCTTCTGCTATAAGGACATACTCACCATCAAATCTGTAATCGTTTATGTGGTCAACTATGCCGTTTGCTCCACAGTAAGGATAAACCCCTTTGATGTTAGACCTTTCTACTGAGTTTATAGGTTGTCTTAGCGTGTTGTGTATATCGGCAATTTGATCTATTGTTTTTAGTTCCCACCCCTCAGGCATTTCTCCAATCTCCGTTTGCTTTGTCTTTTCGCCGTCCAGTCCTTTTGTGAAAACCTTCTCCATTACAACCTTCTTGAGTTCCCGAAGATTGCCGATGATTTTGTCTTGTGTCTCAATCGCCTCTTGTATGGTTGAAAGGGTCTTGGCAATGCGCTTTTGTTGAGATAGGGGAGGGAAGTAAGTCTCTATTGAATACACTTGCTTGCGATTAAGACCCGGTATCGTACTGTGGGCATTCATGGTATCAAGTTTCAAGTAAGTTAGAAGGTAAAAAATGAACAAGGTATTATGGGGGTTCTTGAGTGATACATAATAGGTGGTGTCAATAGGATAGAAATCTTTTTTGCTATAGTGGACTTTCCCAATAGACCCTTTGCGACCTACTATAATTCCGGGACCAGTTACAGCCTTTTGATTGTGGAATCCCACTATTCCATTTGAGCCATAAACAGGGTAATGTCCGCCTTCGCGAGAGTCTTTTTTAAGAGATTTGCCATACAACAACTCAAGTTCATTGCCAAGTTTCACAACATTCCATCCTGTTGGTGTTTTTTTGTCTATCACTTCCTTCATCGCTATGCTCCCGTTTCCTCTTTCAATGTTTTAAGGACTAAGTTTTTGCCTTGTGCAAAAAACTCTTTCATCTCTTTTTTTGACCATCTGATATTGTAGTCCATTCTTTTTAGTCCAGTTCCTTCCCTAGAGTCAACATATCTGTTTCGTATTTTGGTGACCATTATGCCTGTTTGATATGTCAATTCTCCCCAAATAATTGATATGGTTACCTTTAGTTGAAAAGGGTTTTCCACTTGTCGCGCTTTGTATTGGGAGTATTCGCAAACAATGTAGGTTGTCATAAATCCGTTCCCATTTATTACTGTAGGTATGGTCTCGCGTAAGTCGGGGTTGTCGTCTTTCATGAAATAATTTGCAATTTCCTCTTTTACTTTTGCGATATTTTCGTTTTGTATTACTGAATTGATTCCTATATCTGTCAGTGTCTTTTGCAATAGTTTTACTGGTAGTGCCATACCTTCCGGAGTTAAAAGTCTCGCGTCCGTTTTTAATAAAGTTGTATGAAATAAGTCTGCGTATACGCTAAATTCTTTTACAAAGTTCTCTAACAAATCTGAAAGAGAGTTGTTGTATATTTCCTCAAAATACTCAACAGTAAGAGGAGTTCTTAACCCTTTGGCTTTTTGGTCTCGTATAAACATCTCCGTTTCCTTGTCAGCATCCTCAATGTCCTCAATGCTCTCTCCTTTTGCCGCCTTAACCCCCTTCTCCAGCCAGAAAACAAGCGCATTGCCAAGATAATCTGCAAGGGCATTTATATCTCCGTCATCTGCTTTTCGCAATGCCGCGATGTATGACTTCTTGTTTTCACTCTTAATAACTAAAGGCGGATAGCCAAACCGCAACAAAACATAGTTAATCAAAAGTCGCACAACTCTGCCATTGCCGTCATCAAACGGGTGAATGTTTATAAATCTGTAGTGAAGTTCAGCGATAAATGAAGCAATTGGTTTTGACTGAGAGTCCAGATTTTTGCGAAACCACTTCATTAAATCATCCATTTCCGCCGGAACAACAGAGGGGTCTGAAAAGTAGTGCATCTCTCCCGTTGCGGTCTCCACACTGTTAGGTTCTGTTTTGTATATTCCGGGTGTGATCTTTCTTCTTGTTGGTTTCCCGTCCGGTGTTATAGCGTCTTTCATAAACGGCTTACTGCCAAGTACCATTTTATTGAGATTGCGTAATTTCGCTTCCGTCAGTGTTTGTTTTGTATCTTCCGCAAGTGTTTTGATTTCATTGATTGCGGCATCGTGTCCTTCCATCTCATCATAATCGCGTGCGCTATGACCACCTTCGCGGAGTTTGTTCTCAAGTAATGAAACTGTCTCCCCGACTGTCAGAGGATTTCCCTCAATATGGTTTGAGTGAAAGTTCCAATCCAGCCGGATCTTCTTTTCCAGTTTTTCCTGATACTCCGGCTCAAGCGGTTGCAACCCCCGCCATTCCTTAAACAGTTTCTCAATCCGCTTGTTTGTTTCTTCAAGGTTCATTATTTCACCTCTCCGCAGAATCCGCCTCCCTTTTAAGTTGATTGAAAAAGTGCCTTCTTCCTCTCTCAATCAGGTTTTCTATTTCCAGTCTCGTCAATACATGCGAATAAATTTTTCTTTCACTAAATGATCCGTCCAACCATGAGCGAACCCTCGGACTTATTCTCACTTCATATTGAGATTGATGTGTTGAGATGGAAAGTTCAACATCCATATCAAACGGCTTTGTCCCTCTGTATTCTGAATAGACAATCTGCAATCTGACAGTATTGTTTGCGTTTATATTCCAGTTTTCCACATACTTTTGAAGTTCCTCTCTCCAATCCGTTTCGCCTTTCACGCCGCCTATTTCAAATGAAATCTCTTTGGAGGAAAACAGTTCATCAAACGCTTCAAACCTGCTTTCAAGTATTTCAAAGAGAGGCACATACAGGCTCTCATACAACTCATTTATGACTTCTTTTGACAGTTGCTTTATCTCTTCAAGCCCTTTGGCTCTCTTTCTCTCAATGAAAGAGGAGATTTCTTTGTCAAGATCCCCCGGCTTCCTAACCTTTTCCCCCTTTGCCAGCCTAACGCCTATCTCCAGCCACTCAATAAGCGTATTGCCAAGATAAACCGCAAGAGCGTCCATGTCTCCGCCGTCCGCTTTCTGTAAAGCCGCAAAATAGTTTTCCTTGTCCTCGCTCCTGATAACCATAGGCGGGTAGCCGAGTCTCACCAAGGCATAATTCATCCACAGCCGCGCTATGCGCCCGTTGCCGTCATCAAAAGGATGGATAAGAATGAAGCGGTGATGCAACTCCGCAAGGAAAGAGGGTATCTTTAGAGCCGGGTTTTGTATCTCCGTATTGAACCACTCAACCAACTCCTGCATTTTCGGCGCAACTTCCGCCGGTTCGGCAAACTTGAATATCTCTCCCGTTTCAGTTCGCACATGATTGGGCTGTTTCTTGTATTGTCCGGGGATAATCTCTTTCCGGGTTTTCTTCCCGTCCGGTGTTTCCGCTTCTTTCCAAAACTTTTTTTTGAGAATGGTTCGGTTCAGGCTTCTGATGTCGGCTTCGGTAAGTTTTCTGTTTACCGCAAACTCCCTGACCTTCTCTATTGCCAAGTCGTGCGCTTTCATTTCCATGTAGTCGCGCTCGGAGCGCCCCCCTTCCTCTCTGTCTTCAAGGATAAGGGCGACGGTCTCATCGTAAGTGAGATTGTTTCCCTCCATACGGTTTGAATTGTAATTCCATTCCAGTCGCGTTTTTTCCTCCAGTTTGTTCCAGTAGTCATTATTGCGAAGGAAATTTGACATAACTTTGGATGCCTTCCACTCTTGAAACAGTTCCTCAATCCGCTTGTCGTTTTGTAATTTTATTGCTGATGTTTCACTCATTGCCAACAACCCCACAGAGCAAAAAATAACCCTCTCAGAGGCTCGAAACTGTGTCGTGGCGTGTCCGAGAGGGAGTAGATGTTTTCATTGTATATTTCCCTGTCTGGTATGTCAACAGAGCAAAAAATAACCCCCTGCGGAGTTTCAGGAATTCCGAGGAAAGTTCCCGAATTGCTCCGAGGGGGGGCAAATGTTTCTAATGAAATAACCCCACTCAGAGCTCCGGGAATTCCGAAGAACACTCCCAGAGGACTCCGAGGGGGAGCAAATGAATGCCTACATATACCGCACACAACAAAAGATGTCAAGAGACCGGCTTCCATCTTCACTTCACCCCTCCCATCTCCCTGAATATCCTCCCAATCTCCCTGTCCGATTTCTTCTCCGCGATTTTAAGCGCCTCCCACTCCCCGTATATCTCCGGCAACGGGCGGAGAATCTCCCTCTCGCTTGTGTCTATGTATCGTGAAGGCGAAAGATTGTAATCATTCTCCGCCGCCTCTCTTGCGGTTATCACCTTTGAAAACCGCTCCTCATCCTTTCCGCCGGAGAAAACGTTTATTATCCTCTTTGCCCCCTCATCGGTCAGGTAATTCTTGGGCCTGCCCTTTTTGAACTCGCCGCCCGCGTTGATTAACACAATCTTCCCCTTCCGCCCTTCGCCTTTCTTCCCGTTCAGAAGGATGATAATGCCCGCCGCCGTTGTGTTGTAAAACAGGTTTTCCGGAAGCAGGATTACGCCTTCAATCAAATCGTTTTCCACAAACCACTTGCGGATTTTCTTTTCCCTGTCCTGCCCGGACGCGCCGCTTCCGCGCGTTACCGCCCCCGTGTCTATCACAACCGCCGCCCTTCCGGCGGGTTTCAGGGATTTCGCCGTGTGCTGCAACCACGCCCAATCCGCTTTTCCCGTTGTGAAACCGCCCTGAGATTCAAACCTGTCAAACTGGTCGTTCTCATAAACCGACACATCAAACGGCTGATTCCACATCGGATTGGCAACCACTATGTCAAACGCCCGCAACTTGCCCCCTTTGTAGAATTTCGGGTTGCTCATTGAGTTTCCGCGGGTGATCTCGCATTCCATATCGTGGATGATGGAGTTCATTCGCGCCATTGCGTAGTTGTCCGCGCCTATTTCCTGCCCGAACAGTTTCAACGGCGCTCCTTTCTTCACATCGGGATAGCGCTCAAGCAGGGCGAGTTCGCACTTTATCAGCAGCCCGGCTGAGCCGCATGCGTAATCATAGACCGTTTCGCCCGGATTGGGCTTCATCGCCCGCGCCATAAGCCAGCCGACTTCGGTGGGCGTGAAAAACTCCCCCGCCGCCTGCCCGGAATCCTCGGCGAACTTTCTCAGAAGGTATTCGTAACAACGCCCCAGAAAGTCCGGCTCAACATCAAGAAGGCCCAGCCGGTAGCGCGGCTTTGAAAACTTCTCTATGACCCCCTTGAGCGCCTCGTCGCTGACCTCGCGCTCGCCGCCGGACTGCTTGTTGTAGTCAACGCGGTCTATGACGCCGAGCAGTTGCGGGTTTTCCCGCGCTATGGCTCTCATGGTGGCGGTGATTTGCTCTCCGAGGGTTGCCGGCTCTTTGCCTTCGCGCCATTTGAAGGGTTTTCTGCCGCTCAGCGCCTCCCACCGGGTTTCCGGCGGCAGGTAAAAGCGGGTGAGTTCCCTGTCTTTGTATGCGAGAATTTCCGCCCTTTCCATGCTTCCGTGTTCTTCGGCGAGCCGTTCCATGCCGTCTTCAAACACATCGGAAAGGCGTTTGAGGAAGAGAAGGGGAAGCAGGTAGTCCTTGAATTTCGGCGCGTCTTTCTCGCCCCTGACGGAGCATGCGGCGTCCCACAGCATCTGCTCCATAACCTTTGTGCTGAGCACGTCCCGCTTTGTTTTCAGGCGGCGCGGCGCGTCCGCCCCGCCGGACTGTTCAACGGCTTCCGCCATTTCTATTATTTTGCCGAGGTTTCTGTTGCGCGGCGCGCGGCGTCCGTTCTCCCAGCCGTTGAGGGTTGAGAAGGAAACGCCGAGTTTCATTGCGAGGTCTTCCTGCGAGAGGTTTAACCTGTCTCGTATATCCGCAATGATTGCGGGGATGTCTTCTTTTTCAGGCATAA
>JAPOUR010000047.1 GCA_026708565.1 Candidatus Dadabacteria bacterium | reverse complement strand
TTTCGGGCAGGGTCTCGGGGCGAGCAACCAGAAACTGTTTTTCCTGCCGCAGGCGCACACCGATTTCATACTTTCCATCATCGGCGAGGAACTCGGCTTTGCCGGGGTTTTGACCGTTGTGGCGGGGTTTGCGGTCATTTTATTCAGGGGCGTGAGAATCGCCGTGACCGCGCCCGACCCGTTCGGGTTTCATCTGGTCATGAGCTACACCCTGCTCATAGTTTTTCAGGCGGTTTTGAACATGGCCGTGGCGCTGTCCCTGCTTCCCACCAAGGGGCTGACGCTACCGTTTCTCAGTTACGGGGGCACTTCGCTTGTGGTAAGCCTCGGCGCGATGGGCGTAATTCTCAGCGTTTCAAGGGCGAGGGCGCGCAAGCAGTGAGGGTTCTTATGGCGGCGGGCGGAACCGGCGGGCATGTGTTTCCCGCCATTGCCATAGCGGAGGAGGTGATGCGCAGAGATCCTTCAAACCGTGTTCTTTTCATCGGAACGGCAAGGGGAATGGCGGGGCGCGTTGTGCGGGATGCGGGATACCGGTTTTGCGCCGTGCGGGGCGGGGGGCTTGCGGGCGGGGTTTCCGGCGCGCTTTCCGGCCTTGCGCAAACCGCCATGGGCGCGGCGCAAGCGTTTGCCGCCGTCCGGGATTTCCGTCCCGATGTGGCGGTCGGAACAGGGGGCTACGCCTCCGTTCCGGGGGCCGTTGCCGCGCTTCTTCGGGGAGTTCCCCTTGCGGTGTGCGAGCAGAACAGCGCTCCGGGCCTTGCAAACAAAGCCCTCGCCGTGGCGGCGCGGCGGGTGTTTTTATCCTTTCCGCACTCGGGCGGCGCGCGCCGCTCCGGGAAGTTTCGCCTTGTCGGCAATCCGGTTCGCAGAACCGTTGTGACCGCCGCCCTTGAAAGCGCCGCGCCCCGGCGCTTTCCCCGCTCCGGAACGCCCACCCTGTTTATTTTGGGCGGAAGCCAGGGCGCGGCGGCGCTCAACCGCGCCATTCCCCCGGCGGTCTCCCTGTATAAAGAGCGGACGGGCGCCGGTGTGCGCGTCATTCACCAGACGGGGCGCGGAGCGGAACGGGAGGTTGCCGCCGCCTACCGCCGCGCCGGTGTCCAAGCGCGCGTGTTTGACTTCAGCCCCGCCGTGGCGGAGTTTTACGCCGAAGCCGATCTGGTCATATCAAGGTCGGGGGCGGGCGCGGTGGCCGAGACGGCGCTTTTCCGTGTTCCCTCAATTCTGATACCCTATCCTCTTGCCGCGCGGGGCCACCAGCGCGAAAACGCGGTAATGATGGAGAGGGCCGGAGCCTCCGCCCTGATTGACGAGGCAGGACTCACAAAAGAAGCGGTTGCCAAAACTCTGGAAAAATTGCTTAACTGGAATACGCTGGAGGCGATGTCGCGCGCCGCGGCCGGGGTGGCCGCGCCGGACGCCGCGAGCAGAGTGGCGGACGGAATTGAGACGCTTGTCCGGGGGTGAGCCCGTTGCACGGAAGGTTTAAGAACATACACATGGTTGGAATCGGCGGGTCGGGAATGCGCGGCCTCGCCGAGGTTCTGCTCAGCATGGGATACCGGGTTTCGGGTTCGGACACGGGAGCCGGGGCAGACCTTGAGTCTCTCAAGGGGGCGGGCGCGGCAGTGAGCCGCGAGCATGCGGCGGAAAATCTCGGCGATGCCGATGTCGTGGTGGTGTCTTCCGCCATAGGCGGCTCAAACCCCGAAGTGCGGGCGGCGCGCGCCCTCGGCGTGCCGGTTGTTCCCAGAGCGGAGATGCTCGCCGAACTTATGAAGATGAAACTGGGCGTGTCCGTCATGGGAAGCCACGGCAAGACCACCACCACTTCCATGATAGCCTCCGTTCTGACGGGGGGCGGTTTTGACCCCACCATAGTCGTGGGCGGAAAGGTAGTGGCTCTGGGCAGCGGGCGGTTCGGCGGGGGAGACATTATGGTGGTTGAGGCGGACGAGAGCGACGGCTCGTTCAGCCGCCTCCGCCCGGTGGTGTCCGTGCTCACAAACATTGACAGCGAGCATCTTGACCACTATGGAACGGTGGAGGCGTTGCGGGACGGATTTTTTGAATTTCTTGAGCGGGCTCCGTTTTACGGCGTTGCGGTGCTCGGGATTGACTGCCCCCGCGTGCGCGGGATGGCGGGGCGGCTTTCCGGGGAATTTGTTACCTACGGCGCGCGCCCGGAGGCGGATTTCCGTCTCCACAATGTCCGCACCAGAGGGTTTGAGACAACCTTTGACGTTCTTCGCAAGGGCGAAAAACTGGGGCGCGCGCGGCTTCCCCTCGCCGGCAGGCACAACGCGGTCAACTCTCTCGCCGCAGTCGCCGTGTCAACGGAAATGGGCATGGCCTTTGACGATATCGCCCGCGCTCTGGAGAGTTTTGCGGGCATAGAGAGGCGCATGCAGCTCAAAGACGAGGTGGGGGGCGTAAAGTTCATTGACGACTACGGACACCACCCCGAAGAGATAAGGGTTACGCTGGACTCCGTTGAAGACGCGTTTTCATCCCAGCCCGTGGTGGTTTTCCAGCCGCACAGGTTTACCCGCACAAGTTTGCTTCTTGACGGTTTCGTGGAGGTGTTGAGCAGGGTGTCGCGCCTTTATGTGCTTGACGTTTTCCCCGCCGGGGAAGAGCCCATAGAGGGGGCGACATCGGAGGAAATAGTCCGGAGGGTGAGGGCAGCGGGCGGCGCGGGGGCGGTTTACGCCCCGTGTGAAAGGGATTTGGTAAGGCTGCTGAAAAATGAACTGGCTGGCGGCGACATTGTTCTCACGCTCGGCGCGGGCAATGTGTGGCGGTGCGCCGAGGCGCTTGCGGAGGAATTGAGATGAACATCCCGGCGACCGTTTTTGAGCGGCTGGGTTGCGACATTGCGACCGGTTTTCCCATGTCGTCCTACACGTCAATCAGGGTGGGAGGCAGGGCGGGCCTTGTCGTTTTTCCCCGCAGCCACGGGGCTCTGCTCGGCGCGCTTGAGGCGCTCACCGCGCGGGGCGTTCCGTTTGAGGTTCTCGGCGGGGGGACAAACACGATTGTAAGGGATGAAGACCTGCCGTGCGCCGTGGTGAGCACTTCTCTCCTGAAGGGTTTTGACATATCGCCGGACGGTTCGGTTTTTGCCCGGTGCGGCGCGCCGCTCGCCGCCGTGATGAACAGCGCGGCGCGCCGCGGCCTCTGTGGCCTTGAGTTTGCGGCGGGCATTCCCGGAACCGTGGGCGGCGCGGTTTACATGAACGCCGGAACGGATGCGGGGGAGACCTCCGATGTGCTTGAGTCCGTCTCGTTGTGGGCGGACGGGCGCGAGCGCGAGCTTGACGCCCGCGAGCTTGACGCCCGCTACAGAAACGGGGGCGTTCCCCCCGGCGCCGTGCTGCTTTCCGCGCGTCTGCGGCTTGCCCCCGGCGACCCCGCGCGCATCCGCGCGGCGATAAGAGAGCGGCTTGCCTCAAGAAAGGCGACCCAGCCCGTCTGTGAGGCGAACACCGGCTCGGTGTTCAAAAATCCCGCCTCCGTTCCCGCCGGACGGCTTCTTGAGGAGTTGGGAATGAAGTCGGTCTCGTCGGGCGGCGCGCAGTTTTCGGAGGTTCACGCAAACTTTATAGTCAACAAGGGCGGCGCGAGGGCCTCGGACGTGCTCAAACTGATAGGCATTGCCCGCGAGCGCGCCCGCGCGGAGAGGGGAATAGTTCTGGAGACGGAGGTCTGCGTAATCTGAGCAGGGCAAGGAGGAAAACTCTCGTCCGCAGGTTGCGGCCGGATTTGTTTCTCGCCGTCTTGTGCGCGGCGGGGTTGTTTTTCGGGGCGCGCTTTGCGCTGACGGTTGACAGGGTGAGAGTTGAGGGCGCGGCGGCGGTTTCCGGGCGGGACGTTATCAAAAGAATCGGCATGTCTCCCGGCGGCGCGGGCGTTCTTCTTTTGCCGGGCGCGGCTTCAAGGTCTCTCAAAAAAGACCGCTGGATAAAAAACGTTTCGGTGAAAAGGGATTTTCGCGGCGGCGCGGTGATAACGATTGAGGAAAAAAAGCCGTTCTGCCTGTCCGTGGCATCGGACGGAAGGCTGCGCTACCTTGATTCGGACGGCGGCGATTTGGGGCCCGCGCCGGTCGCCGCGCACGGGACGGACTACCCGGTTGTGAGAGCGCCTGCGGGCTTTGAGAGCGAAGGGACGCGGGTTTTGACCCTTTCCTCCTCGGCGCGCTCCGCTCCCCGGTGGGATGACATATCGGAGGTGGCGGTTCTGGGCGGAGACGGCTTTGAGATATTCACCCGGCGCGGCCTCAAGGTGGAACTGCCCGGCTCCGACCTTGACGGGCAGTGGGAAAAACTTGAAAAAATAAGCCGCAATCTGTATGAGATTGGACTTAAGGCCGCGTATATTAACCTTCGCCGGGACGGCGTGGGATTTGTCCGCCCGGGCGGAAATTGAAGTGGGTTCAGGAAGGGACATCATTGTCGGGCTTGACCTTGGCACGACCAAGATATGCGCCATTGTCGCCGAGGCGCGCAAAAGAAACATCGCCATATTGGGCATGGGCACTCATCAGTCAACGGGTCTGCGCAGGGGAATAGTGGTTGACATGGACAGGACAACTGAGTGTGTGGTTGCCGCCATTGAGGAGGCCGAGACGGTTTCGGGCGAGGAAATAAGGTCTGTTTTTGTGGGGATAGCGGGCGGGCACGTCAAGAGCCATGACACGCGCGCAAGTGTGCGGATAACAGACGGCGCCGTTACCGAGGCCGACCTGGAGCGGATCATCAACACCGCCACGGCGACAAGCGTTTCCGCGGACAGGGAAATAATTCACACGGTTGCGGGAAGGTATTCAATAGACGGCCAGCCCGCGGTCGCCAACCCTCTCGGCATGCACGGGACAAGCATAGAAGCGGATGTCCACATAGTTACCGGGCAGGTGGCGGACACCAACAACCTTGTGGGATGCGTTCGCGACGCGGGCCTTGATGTGAACGGCATAGTGCTTGAGCAGATAGCCTCCGGGGAGGCGGTGCTGAACGAGGCGGAAAAGGAACTCGGGGTTATTCTCGTTGACTGCGGCGGCGGCACCACGGACATCGCCGTTTTCAGCGGGGGCTGCCTGAAATACACCCAGAACATAACGCTCGGCGGAGACCACATAGACAGAGACCTGTCCCACTGCTTCAACGTGGTTTCCTACGGCCATTCGCGCGAAATAAAAGAGGCCCACGGGGTTGCCCTGGTGGACAGCGCCTCGGAACTGAAAGATGTGGAAATAGAGTGTTCGGACAACACCGTGCGCAAGGTTTCCCAGCGCGAGATCTCGGAAGTCATCGCGCCCAGAATGAAGGAGATACTGACGCTCGCCCGCGACCAGATACCTGATTCGGTCAAAATGGACGGCGATGCGGCAAAGGTGGTTCTCACGGGCGGAACTTTTGCAATGGAGGGCGCGGTTGAGACGGCGTCGGAAATATTCGGCATGGAGGCGCGTCTCGGCGTTCCCATCGGGATTGACAAGGGCGGCGCGGCGGCGGTTTCCAGCCCCGCCTACTCAACCGGGGTGGGGTTGATACACTACGGAGTGAAATACTCGGAGAATTCTGATAGGATAAGAGTGCGGGGCGACAATACGTTTGACAAAATACGAGCATGGATGGGGCGGTGGTTTGGCGGTTATTTCTGATTCGCGCGGAGGCTGAATTGTGCCGACTTTTACAATAGTTCCCCCGGACGCTCATCTCAGGGCAAAGATAAAGCTGGTGGGCGTGGGCGGCGGCGGTTGCAACGCCCTGGAGTCCCTCATGGGAAGGGGGCTGACCGGGGTTGATTTTGTCGCCGTCAACACCGATTCCCAGCATCTGAAGAAATCGTCCGCCTATGCCAAATTGCAGATAGGAAACCTCGCCACCCGCGGGCTCGGCGCGGGCGGGGTTCCGGACGTGGGGGAAGACGCCGCCATTGAGGACAAGGCGCGGATATCCGAGGTTCTTGACGGCTCGGACATGGTTTTCATTACCGCGGGCATGGGCGGCGGAACCGGAACCGGCGCGGCCCCCGTGGTTTCCAAAGTGTCAAAAGAGGTGGGGGCGCTCACCATAGCGATCGTTACCATGCCCTTTTCCTTTGAGGGCGAAACCAAATCCCTTGTGGCGTCCGAGGGGCTTGCCAGACTTGAGAAAGAGGTTGACACGCTCATAGTTGTTCCCAATGACAACCTGTGCGGGGGGGATTCCCCCGTTCCCGTCATGCAGGCGTTTGACAGCGCCAACGATGTGCTGTTCCGCGCCGTGAGCGGAATCACCGAGATCATCAACACTCCGGGGCTCATCAACACCGATTTTGCCGATGTGAGAACCATAATGAGCCAGAGCGGCTCCAAGGCGATCATGGGAACGGGCGGCGCGTCCGGGTCGGACAGGGCCGTCAAGGCCGCCGAGACCGCCGTTGAAAGCCCGCTTCTCGGCGCGCTTTCCATTGAGGGGGCGGAGGGGGTTCTTCTGCACATAGTTTCCCCCGCCGATTTCGGCATGGATGAACTTGAGAAGGTTTGCGACTATGTGAGGCAGAAGTCCAGCAGGGACGTGAATCTCATATTCGGCTGGACGGTTGACGAGAACGCGGACGGCGAAGTCCGGGTGACCATAATCGCAACAGGAATAAGAGACCCGGGCGACTCTCCCCGCAAGCCCGCCGCGCCGCCTCCGCAGCCCAACGGCGCCGCGGCGGAAGCCGACCTTTTCACCCCGTCTTCGCGCAAAGTTACCGACCCGGAAGACCCGGATTTGGAAATCCCCGCCTACCTGCGCGACAAAAAACCGGACGAAACCGCGTCCGAAGGTTAGGGCGCGGCTTTTGCGCGGGCGAAATCCCGTATACAATAAGTCTTCCGTTCCTCAAGGGGTCCCTTCGTCTAGCCTGGCCCAGGACGCTACCCTCTCAAGGTAGAAACACGGGTTCAAATCCCGTAGGGACTGCCAAACAAAGATGGACTTTCTCCCTCCGGACATTGTTTCTTCGCTCTGCCTGCTCGCCGGTCTTCTGGTGGATTTTGTTTTTGGCGACCCTCCCCGGCTTCCCAACCCCGTCCGCCTGTTCGGCGCCGTCATATCCCGCGCGGACTCCGTGCTGAACACGGGGCGGGCGGCTGCGGTGAAAGGGGCGGTTTTTTCCGTGTCTCTTGTCGTTTGCGTGTTTGCCGGTTTTACCCTGCTTGAGGCCGCCGCGCTGTTTTCCGGCGCTCTTGTTCACGCCGTTTTCTGCGCGCTGTTTGTTTTTCTGGGGCTTGCGGGAAAGAGCCTCACAACCGGTTGCGGCGGGGTTTTTTCCGCTCTTGAGAGCGGCGATATTGAGGCAGCCCGCGCCCGGCTTTCACACCTTGTGGGGCGCGACACCGCCGCCCTCGGGCCGCGCCGGATAAAGACCGCCGCCCTTGAAACCATGTCCGAAAATCTGTCGGACGGCGTCGTGGCTCCTTTGTTTTTCTACATGCTCGGAGGAATTCCCGCCATGATGGCGTACAAGGCGGTGAACACTCTGGACTCAATGATTGGATACAAGACCGCGCGCCACCTGCGTTTCGGCATGGCGGCGGCGAGAATGGACGACCTTGCAAACCTTGTCCCCGCGCGCCTTACCGCCGCGTTTATGGTTTTGTGCGCTCCGGACCGCGCGGGCATGCGGCGCGCCTTTGCGTTTACGCGAAGATTCGGGCGCAGCCACCCCAGCCCCAACGCCGGTTTTCCCCAGGCGGCGCTTGCGGGAATTCTGGACTGCCGTTTCGGCGGAGCCTCCTCCTACGGCGGACGGACGGCGGCAAGGCCGTTTATCGGTCTGCGTGACAGAGAGCCGGACTCCGCCGACTTCAAAAAGGCGGCCGCGGTCGGCAAAGCCGCGACCGTCTGCGCCGCGGCGTTTGCGGTTGCCGCGGCGCTTGTATTTTAGCGCGGCTTTGGAATTCAAACTTCCGATTGAGTATCTTCTCCCCGTGAGGTCTCAGGGCATTCTTATATGCGGGCACGGCAGCCGCGACCCCGAAGGGGTGAGCGGCTTCAGGGAACTTGTGGACGCGATGAGACGCCGCCGCCCGGAGGCGGTTGTGGAATACGGGTTTCTTGAGTTTGCGCATCCCACCTTTGACGTTGCCGTAAAGGCGATGGTGAAAAAGGGCGTTACGGACATCATATCGCTTCCCGCCATTCTGTTTGCCGGCGGGCACGCGAAGAACGACATGCCGTTTGAGATGAACTCCATACAGGCGGAGACGGAGAACGTGAGCATTCGTTTCGGCAGTTTTCTCGGCGTCTCGCCCCAGTTGCTTGAACTGTGCAAAATCCTCATAGAGGAGTGTGAAAAAGACCTCGCGCCCGCGCCGAGGGAAGACACCTGCCTGCTTCTCATAGGCAGGGGGACAAGAGACCCGGACGGCAATTCCGATGTCGCCAAAATGGCGAGAATGCTTGAGGAGGGAATGGGGTTCGGATTTTCCCGCTCGGCCTACATAGGGGTTACCCGCCCGGGCCTTGAGGAGACGCTCCGGACGCTGGAGTTCCTGCCGTATTCAAGAATAGTGGCGGTTCCGGTGTTTCTCTTTACCGGCGTGCTGCTGAAGAGGATTTATTCGCAGATAAATGAGCACGCCGGGCGCTCCGGCAAGGAGATAGTCGCCACGGGGCCGTTCGGAGCCCACCCGCTGATAGTTGACATCCTTGAGGAGAGGGCGCGGGAGGTGGAAAACGGCAGCGCCAACATGAACTGCCAGCTTTGCAAATACAGGACGCAGATAGTCGGTTTTGAGCGGGAAAAGGGCGCAGAGCAGGTGGGACACCATTTCCACGTAAGAGGCTCCGCGGGGCATACCCATGATGAGTGAGCAAAAACCGTCCGGGCGGCTGAGGGGGGTCTCTCTGGGTCCGGGCTCCCCCGACCTTATAACCGTCCGCGGGCTGGAGGCGCTTCGCTCATCGGGTGTCATTTATTATCCGGTCGCGGGGCGGGGCGGCCGCTGCCTCGCCGTGCTGAGCCATTACGGGCTTGACGACAGGGCGAAGCCGTTTGCCGTTGACATGAAAGACAGGGACTCCGCAGAGCGCTCATACGCCGATGCGCGAAGCGCGGTGCGCGCCGACCTTGAGAGGGGGATTGATGTGGCGGTTGTGTGCGAGGGGTGCGTTTCTCTTTACAGCACGGTGTTCCGCGTTTTAAGCGCGGGCGGTTTTTGCGGCTTTGAACTGGTGCCGGGGGTTTCCTCGCCGTCCGCGGCGGCGGCGGCGGCGGGGGTGTGCCTGTGTCTCGGAAACGGCGGAGTGGCGGTCGTTACCGGAGGGGCTCTGCGGGAAATAGAGTCCGCCGTGGAAAAGTTTGAGTCCGTGGTGGTTCTCAAGCCCGCGCCCGGCATCGCGCCGCTCGTAAGGGAAAAAGGGCTTGATTTTGTCTACTGCCGCGACCTTGGCGGCGAAGGTCACCTTGTAACGGGGCGCGAGGAAGACATAGCGGATGAGGACTTTCCGTATTTTTCCCTGCTCATCATATCAAAGAGGCTCAACAAATGCCGGGAAACGTAACCGTCATAGGGGTCGGCCCCGGCTCGGAGGGGCACATTACGCCGCTTGCCCGCCTTGCGCTCGCCCGCTCCGATGCGGTGGTGGGCTACCGTTACTATTTCCGTTTTGTTGAGGGGCTCATACCCGAAGGCTGCCAAAGGGTTGAGATGGAACTCTCGGAGGAGGAGGAAAGAGCCGCCTCGGCGCTCAGGATAGCGGAGGGCGGCGGGAATGTTTCGGTCATCAGTTCGGGTGACAGCGGCGTCTACGGCATGGCGTCCGTGGTTCATTCGGTGGCGCGGAGGGAGCGGAGCGAGGCGGAGATATCCGTCATTCCGGGCGTGAGCGCTTTTGTTGCGGCCGCGGCAAAACTGGGCGCGCCCCTCGGTCATGATTTCTGCTCCGTTTCCCTGTCAGACCTTCTTACGCCGTGGCGGAAGATAGAAAAACGCATCGCGGCGGCCATTGAGGGGGACTTTGTAACGGTGGTTCACAACCCCAGAAGCCGCAAGAGATACTGGCAGCTGAACCGCCTTAAAGAGATGTTTCTTGAAGCAAAAGACCCCGCGACCCCCGTGGGGATTGTCCGCCATGTATCAAGGGACGGCGAAAGCGCGCGCGTAACAACGCTCGGCCGCCTTGACCCGGACGCGGCGGACATGTTCACGGTTTTGATAATCGGCAACTCCGAGACCTTTGCCGCCGGTGAAACCATGGTAACTCCGAGGGGAAGCGGGGGCGACCCGCCGCTTCCCGCCGGTGAGATATACAGGCGGAGTTTTCGCGCGGTTGAAGAGGGGCTTTCCGGTGCGGGCCGCTCCGCGGGCGCGGAGGCTGCGGTGAGGAGATGCGTCCACACCACGGCGGACTTTGAGTACGAGACTCTTTTCCACTGCTCGGACAAAGCGATAGAGGGGTGGAGCGTGTCCCTGCGCGGGGGCGAGATAGTTACCGATGTGAGGATGGCCGCCGCCGGAATTTCAAAATCTCTTCTTGAGCGGGCGGACGCAAAAGTGTTCTGCCACCTTGACAGCCCGGACTCTCTCAAAATGACCGGGGACGGCGCAACAAGAACTCAGGCGGCGATGAGGGTTGCGATTGAAAGGCATCCGAACGCCCTTTTTGTGGTCGGCAACGCGCCCACGGCTCTCATGGAGATTGCCGACGCGCTCTCCGCCGGGCGGTTCCGCCCCATGGGGGTTATCGGCGCGCCGGTGGGTTTTGTCAATGTAGAGCAGTCAAAATCGCGCCTTGAGGCGGCGGCGGGGGATGTCCCCTTTGTTGTGATAAGGGGAAAAAAGGGCGGCAGCGCGGTGGCGGCCGCCATAGTGAACGCCGCGCTCGGCTTCGGCTAACCGGCGGGCGGGCTTATGTCCACTATGCCGAGCCTTCTTTCAATGCGCGCTCGGATAAGCCGTTTTATCATCCGCCGGGTGAGGGGAATCAGAACCGTGAAGCCCGCAAGGTCTGTAATGAGGCCGGGCGTGAGAAGGGCAACCGCTCCGGCCAGAATCAGTATGCCGTCCATAATGGGCTCTGACGGCATTCTCGCCTCGCTCATGTCGCGGCGCATTGCCGCCAGCGCCGAAGCCCCCTGAGCCTGCGCCAGATAAGCGCCGAGCACGGCGGTGGCGATCACTACGTAAACGGTTTCCAGCACCCCGATAACTTTTCCCAGTTTTATCAGTATGGCGAGTTCAATTATCGGGACGGCGACAAAAAACGGAAGGATTCTAAAAAACATTGGACTTGTCCGCGCTCCCGAAACATAATAGCACGGCGTATGAGCGAGTTCACCATACTTTCCCCCGCCAAGGTGAATCTCAACTTGCGCGTCAAGGGGAAAAGGCCTGACGGCCTCCACAGCATAGAGTCCGTTGTGCAGCCCGTGGGCATTTTTGACGAGGTGAGTGTCAGGACGCTGAAAAGCCCGGGGGTCGCCGTGCATTGCGGGCCTGAGTGCGGGCCCGGCGAGCAAAACACCGCGTTTATCGCGGCAAATCTGTTTTTTCTCAAGTCCGGGGCGGGCGGGGGCGCGGAGATAATTTTGAAAAAGTCCATACCCGCAGGCGCGGGCCTCGGCGGGGCAAGCGGCAATGCGGCGGCGGTTCTCTCCGCGCTGAACCGCGCGTTTGGCGTCTTCAGCGATGATGAGTTGCGGTTTATGGGAAGCGAGGTCGGCTCGGATGTCCCGCTCTTTTTCGGGCGCGGGGCGTGCAGGATCTCAGACACCGGCGGGACGGTGGAGACCCTCGGGCAGTTCCCCCCGCTTCACTACGTGGTCTGTTTTCCCGGTTTTGAATGCTCAACGGCGGAGGTTTACGGAAGGTGGGATGAGACCCGCCCCGCGCCGGAGGCGAAAGCGGAGATGTGGGACATAAATTTTCCGCTTGAGGCGGGAAACGACCTTGAGCGGGCGGCGGTTTCCCTCCGCAGCGGCCTTGGGGAGTTTCGCTCCCTGCTTGAGGAAAGGGGCGGAGCGCGTTTCAGAATGACCGGTTCGGGCTCGGCGTTTTTCTCCGTGTTTGACACGGCCTCCGCCGCCCGCGCGGTTTATGAGAGGGTTCGCGGCGCGTCCCGCGCCGGGAAGTTTTTTCTCACCGCCTCCGTTGAGGGGTTGCGCGGGCCCGCCCTTTGAGCCGTCCGCGCCGGTTGTGTAGTATATGGTCGCCGTATGGGGCGTCGTCTAATGGCAGGACACCGGACTTTGGCTCCGGCGGTAGAGGTTCGAGTCCTCTCGCCCCAGCCAGATTATCTCCAGTCGCCAAGGCCGGAGTTTTTCACTCCGCCCCCGGCTATTGCCTCGTCAAATTCCGCCCTGAACTTCCGCACTATTGAGTCAACCGGCATCGCGCAGCCGTCCGCGAGCGCACAGATGGTTGTGCCCCTCATCTGGGAGCAGGCGTCAAGGATAATGTCGGGATACTCCCGCGAGCCGTCGCCCGCCTCTATTTTTGACAGCATCTTTTCAAGCCACCATGTTCCCTCGCGGCACTGAACGCACTGCCCGCAGGACTCGTCTCTGTAGAAACGCGCGAGGTTTCGCGCCGCGCTCACCATTGAAACGGTTTCGTCCATCACCGTTACTCCGGCGGTTCCCAGCATGGAGCCCATGGAGTTGAGGGTGTCAAAGTCCATCGGGATGTCTATCTCATCGGCGGTCAGAACGGCCGATGACGACCCTCCGGGAGACACCGCCTTCAGCCGGCCTCCGCCCGTAATGCCGCCCCCGTATTCGTAGATAACCTCCCTCAGCGGCACGCCCAGCGGAAGTTCATACAGCCCCGGTCTGTTCACGCAGCCGCTCAGGCCGAATATTTTAGTTCCCGTGTTTTTCGGGACGCCTATGGATGAAAACCACTCCGCTCCCCTGTTGATTATGTGCGGGACGCACGCGAGGGTTTCCACGTTGTTGATAACCGTGGGTTGCCCGAAAAGGCCGGACTGCGCGGGAAAGGGCGGCTTGGGGCGCGGTTCTCCGTTTTTGCCCTCTATGGACTCAAGCAACGCCGTTTCTTCGCCGCAGATATACGCGCCCGCCCCTCTGAAAAGAACGGCGTCCACACTGAAGCCCGAACCCATTATGTTGTTTCCCAGATAGCCGCCGCCGTAGGCTTCCTTCAGGGCGTTCTCAATCACGTTTGCTCCGTAAGGCATTTCCCCCCTGATGTATATGTACATTCCGGACGCCCCGACGGCGCGCGCCGCGATGATCATTCCCTCAATCATCTGGTGGGGGTCGCGCTCAATTATCTCCCTGTCTTTGAAACTGCCGGGCTCGCTCTCATCCGCGTTGCAGCACAGATAGACGGGCCCGGAGGTTTGTTCCGGAATAAAACTCCATTTCAGCCCGGTTGGAAATCCGGCTCCCCCGCGCCCTCTGAGGCCTGACTGTTTGACGGTTTCCGTAATCTCTTCCGGTTTCATTGAGAGCGCTTTTTTCAGCGCCCCGTATCCGCCGGAGGCCAGATAGGAATCCAGAAAGCGGGAGTTTTCGCCCCTGTCCGTGTAGTTTCTGATTATTTTTGTTTCGGCCATTGCGCGTCGCCATTCTACCACAACGGGGGGAGGTTAACCATTTGACGGGGCGGGCGGCGGCTGTTAGACTGATGGGGCGTATGCTTTTCACCAATGGCGGTTCAATTCAAATCCGGTGACAATGTCTTCTATCCCGTTTACGGCGTAGCGAAAATTGAGTCCGTGGAAAGGCGCGAGATTGCCGGGAAAAAAGCCACTTTTTACATTCTCAAAACCCTCAAGAATGACGTTACGGTCATGGTTCCGGTGAAAAAGACCGGCGATGTGGGGATGAGGAAGGTCATTTCCAAGAAAAAGGTTTCAAAGGTGTTTGAGGTGCTCAGGCAGAAAACCAAGACCACTGCGGCGGAGAAAAAGCAGGCTTGGAACAAGCGGCACAAAGGGTATTCCGAGAAGATTAAAAACGGCGACATACTTGAGGTTGCCGAGGTTTACAGGGACATACGCAGGATAAGCAAGAAGAAAGACCTCTCTTTCGGCGAGAAGCAGATAATGGAAAACGCCTTCTCACTCATCTCAAGCGAGGTGTCGGTCGCCACTTCAAAGGATGAAGGGGCGGTTGAGAAGGAGATACAGAAAGCGGTTTTGGGGTAGGGTGGTTCCAGACTATCCATCAATCACTTTAGGTACGCCATATGTCTTTATACCCTACTTATTGTCTTTCTTGGTATCAGCGATGATGACTTTGAGGTCATGGTAATGGGCTTCTACAAATCGGATGCTGGTCTTCTGGTTGCCAAGTGATATTGGGACTTCACAATCTTCCGCATTAACAATCGCTTCCTTTAGTTCAGCCATCACATTGTCGTCAGTTTTTACAAACTCCTCGTATTTGGCGGCGCATAGAGGACAAAGAGCCAGATACTGGGCTTCATGTTCCTTTAGCAGATGGTCACGGGAAAGCGCCTCTTTTTTCTCGAAGTAGTGCTCCCCGTTGCGTTTACGGAAGGGCATCTCTTCTTTGCAAATCTGGCATATCATCTGGTCATCTTCATTCCTGTATTGGTTTCGTAGCCATGCGGTCGGGTCAATGCTACCGCTGGTGGTTCGGACGCTTCTTTTTCGGTGTTCGTATTTCTTGTTTGGAGCATCAGACAGTTGCTTGCCAAGGCGCTCTTCGCGTCGTTCTGGATTGTTCACCAATCTCTTTGGAAACGGGGGTTTCTTGCGGGAAGCCATGTTGGCTATGAACTGTTCAAACTCGGCGGGATGGTTTTTTATAAACTCAATGTGTTCACGGCTGACACCAAGTTTTTCTGCATATTCACGCTCTTGCTCCCTTTGGTTTGCGCCAAGTCCAAGATGTTTAATCAACTCATCCGCATCCGACAATTCATCTATGATTTGGTCTATGGTTGTCTCATTCGGCTTTTTAAGCAATCCATCTTTAGTAGGAATCCATTTCGATTTCTTCAGAGAGTCAAGAATTATGGAAGTAATGCGTTTCTGACGTTCCTTACGGAAAAACCAATAATACTTGGCCTCGAAAAAATGAAGGTCCTGTTCTAAATGACTTTGAAGAAACTGCCATAATAAAATTGCGTTTTCTTTTTGTTCTTCAAAGTCTGTTTTCTCTTGAATGACTTGCAGGAATTGGTCTAGTCCTTCCAAACGAAAGTTTATGATTGATGATTGTCTGGTTGAATACTCCGCCACTCTTTCACTATGAAGATATTCTGATGTTTTCAATTTTCTAGGCAAAGTGGAAATACCAAGATCACGCCATACGTTTTCTTTTGATGGGTAATCATTATGTAGAAACCATACTTTTTCGACATTGGAAAAATAGTTTTGCAATTCAGGTGAGTTAAAATATATTTCGACAGGCTTTTTGAAGGTTGTTCTTCCAGAAAGATCGATTGCTTTCAGAAAAGCAG
>JAPOUR010000046.1:20023-22727 GCA_026708565.1 Candidatus Dadabacteria bacterium | reverse complement strand
AGTGGGGAATGGATGAAAAAGCTTTTTGAAGGCAGAAACTCAAAGGAAAGATCACAATTCATTAAGGAAATTGGCCGTAGGTATTACGATTTACTTGTTAAAAAAGATCTATCTATGTCTTACCCCGGACATAGTGGTTTTTCACTGTCTTCAGATGAACTGGAAGAGAATAATGAAGTAAAGCAATTCTTGGAAAAAGCTGTTGACTACGGAGATTTGTATGATGTGAAGCACACATCTAAATCAGGAGGCCAAAAAAGGATTAAGTATTACTTGACACCTATATTTTGTCCTCATTTTAGGATTACTTATAAGCGTATAAAAGAACCGGAGTATTTGTCAATACAAAAAATGAAATCCCTATTTCACATCGGGGACAAAGTGAACTTTGCCGAAGCAAAAAGTGGTAGAAAGAAAGTCTCGGATGCACAACAAGTTCTTTTCAAGAAGGACAACTTTTAGAGATGCTTTCTCTGTCCGGAAATCTGAGACCTTGGGGGCATTTCTCATGGATGAAAGAGAAACTGAAACCAATGGAGTGGTGTTTTATGGGTTGTTTAGGCTTTGAAGACAGATTTATAACAGCCGTAGATCAAGCCAAGTCAAGTTTTACTCTAAACGACATCTTTTTTCTGAAGGTAACTGACGAAGACTCAGTACACTCAATATGTATTGAAGAGATATATGAGGAACATACCAATCAATTGAATGATGCTCTTGATAATAATTTCAGGATTAAAGAACTCGCGCTTCTGGAAAGTCCACGTTTGCTGAAAGATGAAGTTAAAAGATTCCTTGATGTGTCTTGCCCCAATATATTGTTAGATATTTCATGCTTCCCCAAGCGCTTTTTCTTTCCAATACTTAAATTGATGCTAAATTCTGATCAAGTGCAAAACTTGGTTGTTTGTTACACTTTGCCACAGTCTTATTCCAAGATAGGTCTTGCAGAGGATACTTTGCCATGGTCTCACATACCGATGTTTAAACAGACTGAAATCAAAGTTTCAAAAAAGGAGAAAGCGATTGTAGGCGTGGGCTTTATGCCTTATGAGTTACCTAGTTTACTCAAAGATGATTATCCCAAAGCGGAGATTAATTTTGTATTCCCCTTTCCTCCGGGACCTCCGAATTATCAAAGAAGTTGGGAGTTTGTTAGATCAATAGAAAAAAACTATACAGTAAGAGAAGGTGACAGTCGTATAATTAGAGTAGATATCAAGGATGTTTCAAGGTGTTACGATCACCTGTTGACTATATCAGATACGGGCAACCATTCATGCGTTATTGCCCCTTATGGACCAAAGACGCACTCTTTGGCAATGGCTTTGTTTGCCTCTAATTTTGATTGCGATGTTGTGTACACTCAACCTAGGTATTACAACCCAAGATACACAACAGGAGTAAAATATATTAATGGTGACCCTGAGACTTATTTGTACTTAATCAAATCAGAGGGCAAGAATTTATATACTACTAACCAACCTTCCTAGGCAACGGTCGGTTAACTGTCTTTACTTCACATCAGACTCTTCAACATCCACCGACAGGCAACCCTCAACCGCCTCATAAAGGTTTGTCAGCAGGTCATCAAAGGTTTCACCCTGTGTGGCGCAACCCGGAATGGAAGGCACTTCCGCCCAATATCCGCCCTCTTCGGCTTTGTGTATTACAACCTTGAGTTTCATGTTTCAATTATACACAAACTCGCCCGCAAAGGTTGGATATTCCCCCCTATCCCCTCTGGATTCCGTGTCGTAGCACGGAATGACAGGTAGGCGGCTCTGCCGCCCGCCCAACAACTGCTCTACTAACGATTTTTTACTGTAACCCATACGGCAAAAGCGCGGCGGTCTTTAATTGACGCGCCCTCCAGCCGCTTGATGTAAAGTTTGGCGGAATCAAGCCACATTTGCACATCGGCAAGCCTGTATTCCGAATCAGGGTCATAGTCCGCCTCATGGCGTTTTTCCTGAATTTCCACAAAATTTTTGGCGAAAGCCTGAATCTCCCCCGGAAAGCGTTGCACCACATTCTTGTTTTCGCACTGAGACCTTGCCAAACCATGCTCAACCGCCCGGTAAATCTGCCGCCACGCAGACCCGCTTCTATCCGCTCCCGCTGTGCCGACAAGACAGTCGGCGCTGTTTCTGCACAAGGCATGAAACATCGCGTAGTAAATTGTGCTGACCGCCCTTTTCAGGTCTGATTGGCGGGGGCGTCTGGTGTGGGCGTTAAGTAGCGTATCAGCCGTATCAATCAAGCTTGACGGGGTCATAGTAATCTTTTGCATCCTCCGGAGTTAGAAATGTGAACAGAGGAAAACGTTCATCATCAATGTCCCACAAATAGTCCCCCACACTAATCAACATGTTGCTGACCTGTTCGGGGTGAGGCCTGTTTCCGTCAAAAATTATATCAATGCGGTAAAGCGGTTTACCGTCATAACCGCTCTCATCTTCCCTCATATTGATTTTAACAATGGAGGTCGGGGCAAGTTCTTTCTTTACAACCTTATTTACAAACTTTTCTACGGACTTCTCAACCTTTGCAAATTCTTTTGCCATCTGTTCTTCCTCTTAGCCGAGCCTCAAGGGGCGCAACTGTCAGTATTGTAGGTTAGCAATCGTATGACTGTCAAGCGGGATTAACCAATCCCCGCTTTCTGTTTCAGCGTCTCGCCCATCTCGGCGGGGCTTCTGCA
>JAPOUR010000046.1:10244-19172 GCA_026708565.1 Candidatus Dadabacteria bacterium | reverse complement strand
GTTTCAAAACTACTCAACATTCTGAACCTGCTCACGCGCCTTTTCTATCTCAGACCTCAAGTCCACAGCAAGGTGGGAAATGGCGGGAGACTTGGACTTGGCGGAAATCGTTCCCGCCTCCCTGTTCATCTCCTGAGCAAGAAAATCAAGCTCCCTGCCCACCGAGAAATCCGTTTTGGCGACAAACTCCCTGAAACGGACAATGTGCGAGTCCATCCGCACCAACTCCTCGGTTATGTCGCTCCTCTCAACAGACAGCGCCATCTCCTTGTAAGCATCCGTCCCCTCTTTTTCCAACGCCGATATTTTGCGCTTCATCTCCGCCTCGTAGGAAGAGCGCTCCCTCTTTATCTTCCGCACAATGGCGGCGCACTTTGAAATGCGCGACCGCAACTCCTTTTGAAGACGTTTGCCCTCGCGCCTTCTGCTGTCATCCAGTTCCGCAACGGCGGCGGCAACCGTCTTTGTTACCGGAGACGCCGCAACCCGGCGCGAAGCGGCGGGCGGCTTCACAAGACCGCCAAAGGAAAGTATCTGGTCAATCGTTATGTCGCCCTTTATGTTCAGCTGCTTTTTCAGTTTCCTCAGTCCCGCAAGCGCGGCGCGCGCCCCGCCCATGTCTATCTCGGCTTCGGGACCCCCCGCGCTCTCGCAGGAGACGGTAAGTTTCACTTTGCCGCGAAGCACGGCGCGGGAAAGGCGGTCGCGTATGCCCCGCTCCAGAGACCCCGCCCCTTCGGGAAGGGAAATCCGGGCGTCAAAAAACCTGTGGTTTTCGCTCCGCGCCTCAACGGTCAGGCGGACATTGCCCGCTACCGCCTCGCTCCTTCCAAAGCCCGTCATGCTTCTCATATCTTGCCCTATGCGCGTCCGGCGTTTAATCTGTTGCGCGGACGGCTTCATTCTATCCTACCCGCCGTCCGGAAAAGATGGGAAACATGACAAAAATATCAATCGCGGGAGCAGCCGGGCGCATGGGCGCGGCGATAGCCGCCGAGGCGCAAGAAACCAAAGGCGTTGAAATCACCGGGCTTTTTGAAAGCCCCAAGCACGGGGCGGTCGGCGGCAAAATTGCCGGCGTTCCGGTTTCGGGGGGTGTGAAAAACGCGTCTGCGGGAGCGGATGTGATTGTGGACTTCACCGCCCCCGAAGCCACGATTGAGTGCGCCCGCTGGTGCGCGGCGGAGGGCAAGGCGATGGTTGTCGGCACTACGGGATTTACACCCGCTCAAGTTCGGGAGATGGAAAGTCTGGCGGGGTCGTTTGCGTGCGTGATGGCTCCGAACATGAGCGTGGGCGTCAACCTGCTTGAGGAGCTGGCGCGGATTGCGGCGGAAAAACTTGAAGGGTTTGACACGGCGATAGTTGAAACCCACCATGCGGCAAAGAAGGACGCGCCCAGCGGAACGGCGGCGGCGCTCGCCCGCGCGGTGGCGGCGGGCGGCGGGAAAGAGCCGGATACGTTGTCTGTGCGCGGCGGAACGGCGGCGGGAGACCATACGGTAATGTTTCTTGGAGGCGGCGAAAGAGTTTTGCTTTCCCATGTGGCGGAGGACAGAAAAATCTTTGCCTCAGGCGCGGTGAAGGCGGCGGTATGGGTTTGCGGCAAGCCGCCCGGAATATACGGAATGAGGGAGGTTCTGGGGCTGGGCTGTTGAAAAAAGGCGCGGTTGGTTTACAATCACCGCATCCCGGCGGTTTTGCCGGAACATTTTAAGAGTATCTTTCGGAGGATTTGTTGCCGTGAAAATTCTGGACGGAAAAATGTTTGCGCCCGCCGCGCTGTTTGTTGTTGTATTTGCGTTTGCCGCCGAGGCGCTTGCCGAGGCGGGGGCTCAGGGGCAGTCGTCCCCGCTTACCGGGCTCGCCCCCTTCGCGCTCCTTTTTGTGCTGTTTTACTTCCTGATAATACGCCCGCAGCAGAAACGCAGCCGCCAGCGTCAGCAGATGCTCAAGGACCTCAAACGCGGCGACTCCGTGATAACAAACGGCGGCTTATACGCCACCATTACCGAAATGGGCGCAACGGAAAACGACCCCATAACGCTTGAGATTGCAAAGGGCGTAACCGTGAAGGCAACCGTTGCGTCCGTGGCTTCAAAGGCCGAAGAAAAGGCCGGAGAATGAAGGTGGGCGGAGTTTCCAGACTCTGGCTTACCGTTGTCGCGGTCTTTGCCGTCCTTTCGGCGATATTCCTCGCCCCCAACGTTTTCGGCGACAAACTGCCCGGCTGGTGGTCAAAGGCGTTCCCCTCAAGCGGGATACGCTTGGGGCTTGACCTCAGGGGCGGGGTGTTCATCCAACTGGGCGTGGAAACCGACAGAGGCGTGGGGCGGCGGCTTGAAACGGTGGCGGCGTCCGTCCGTGAAGAGTTTGACGACCCCGAAACCGCCATAGTCAATTCCGGCGTTAAAGACCTTGTTCTCTCAATGGAGTTTGCGGACGCCGCAACCCTGGCAAAGGCTCGCAGGGTTGTGGAGAGAAGGTTTGAAGAGTTCATCGCCGAGGCGGAGGGAAACACGTTAAGGATTTTTGCCGAACAGTTCGGCATGGCGCAAATACGGGACGACTCAATGGAGCAGGTGCGGCAGGTTATAGAAAACCGCGTTCTTGACTTCGGCCTCGTAGAGCCGTCCATAACAAAACTGGGCTCGGACAGAATAGTGATACAGGTTCCCGGCGCTTCGGAGGGAGACAGGGACAGAATCGTTGACATCATCAAAAAGACCGCCGTTCTGGAGTTCAAAATAGTGCGCGGCGGCGGCTTCTCGCGTGAAGAGGCGCTCACAAACGCGGAAGTGGAGGAGGAAAGCGAACTCGCGGAAAAGGAACTTGCGGTTCACCCGTCCTACGAGGGCGGCAATGAGAATTTCTTTGTAACGGAGGCGGCGGCGCAGGTTACCGGAGAGCACATATCGGACGCGCGGCTCATATTTGACCAGTTCGGCGGCCCGGCGGTGTCTTTCAGTTTTTCAAGCCAGGGGGCGGAAAAGTTCGGAAGACTTACCGAAGAAAACATAGGCAACCGGCTGGCAATCGTTCTTGACGGCGTTGTAAAATCAGCCCCGGTCATCCAGAGCCGCATCAGTTTTGAGGGGCAGATAACCGGCTCATTCACTCAGGACGAGGCGAGAGACCTCGCGCTGATACTGCGTTCGGGGGCTCTTCCCGTTCCGGTTTCCGTGCAGCAGGAACAACTCATAGGGCCCTCTCTGGGCAAAGACTCCATACAAAAGGGGAAACTTTCCATGCTTGTGGGCGGCGCGCTGGTGATTGTGTTTATGGCGTTTTACTACCGCGCTCACGGCATAGTGGCAAACATCGCCCTGGGGCTGAACATGTTTTTGATTATGGGTCTGCTCGCGTCTCTGGGCATCACCCTCACCCTGCCGGGAATAGCGGGCATAGTGCTCACGCTCGGCATAGCGGTTGACGGCAACATCATCATATTTGAGCGGGTAAGAGAGGAAATGCGGGCGGGCAAGTCTCACGTTCACGCCATTGAGACCGGATACGGCAGGTCTGTAAGGACAATCCTTGACGCCAATGTTACCACGCTGCTCGCGGGGTTTGTGCTGTTCTGGTTCGGCAACGGCCCCGTCAAGGGCTTTGCCGCCACCCTGTGCGCGGGAATTGTCTGCACGGTGTTCAGCAACCTGATAGTGGCGCGCCTCATATCGTCCGCCGTGTGGAGGGAAAAGGCGACGTGAGGGTTTACAACTTCACATCATGGTTTGGCCGGACGGCAGTTTTCTCCGTGCTGGTGATAGCGGCAAGCGTTGCCGCCATAGTGGTTGACGGAGGCCCGAAACCGGGGGTTGAGTTCACCGGCGGAACGGAGGTTCACATCAAGGCGGGCTCGCCGGATTCCCCTTCAACCGAGGCGGACACAAGGGATTTGTTCACCTCCGCCGGCTACCCGCCGGTTTCCGTTCAGGCGTTCGGCATTGCGTCATCGGGCGAGTTTCTGGCAAAGTTCGCCCCCGGCGACCTCCCGTCTGACAGGGTGAACGCCTTCAAAAAGGATTTCACCTCGGCGGCGGGAAACACCCCGCGCTTCACAGGGGCGGAGATATTGAGAATAGACTATGTGGGCCCCAACGTGGGGCGCGAGTTCGTCAGGAAAGCCGTGGTGGCTCTGGCAATGGGCTGCATTGTTGTGCTCATCTATCTGATATTCAGGTTTGAAACCGGATACGCCACGGGGGCGGTCGCCGCCCTTGTGCATGATGTGGTCATAACCATGGGCGCGCTCGCCCTTGCGGACAAAGAGATAACGCTCTCCATAGTGGCCGCGCTTCTGATGGTTGTGGGTTATTCCGTTAACGACACCATTGTAATTTTTGACCGCATAAGGGAGACGGTGGCGGGCGAGGACAAGCCCGGCAAATTTACGGACTCGGTCAACACGGGAATCACGCGCACTCTTTCAAGAACCATTCTCACAACGATAACAGTTTTCATAGTTCTGATTCCGCTGTTTTTCCTCGGCGGCTCCGTTATACATGATTTCGCCTTTACACTGATGGTGGGAGTGCTGGCGGGAACTTATTCGTCAATCTTCGTGGCGACAAGGTTTGCCGTTATGATGAAAAAATGATGAGCGACCCCCGGCAGGCTCTGGAACGCGCAAACACGGAGACCGAAAAGGCGCGAAAGGAAATGAAAGCGGCGGCGGACGAGCCGTCCGTTCACCGCGTCAAATCCCTTTACACGGGCAAAAACGGCTCGGTAACCCTTATGCTTAAATCCCTCAAAAATCTTCCCCTTGAGGAAAGGCGGAAGGTCGGGACATCTCTCAACGGCGCGCGCGAGGCAATTGAGGGGTTTGCGAGGGACAGGATAGACGAAATCAGACGCGAGGGCGGGCAAAGGTCTCTCGCGGCGGAAAAGACGGATATTACCCTTCCCGGCCGCGGCGCGGAGGCGGGCTCTTTTCACCCCGTCAGTCTGGTAACAAAGGAGATATCCGGAATTTTTGAAAGGATGGGCTTTTCCGTAATGGACGGCCCCGAAGTGGAACTTGACTACTACAATTTTGAAGCCCTGAACATTGCAAAAGACCACCCCGCGCGCGACATGCAGGACACCTTTTACATATCGGACGAGATGGTTTTGCGCACTCACACCTCGCCCGTTCAGATAAGGGTTATGGAAAACCGGCGGCCTCCGCTGCGCGTTGTGGTTCCGGGCAAGGTTTACAGGTGCGACAGCGATGTTTCCCACTCGCCGATGTTTCACCAGATTGAGGGGCTGATGGTTGATTCCGGCGTGAGTTTTGCAAATCTCAAGTCCGTCATAACGGGTTTTGTCGGCGCGTATTTCGGAGAGAAGGCAAACGTCAGGTTCAGGCCCAGTTTCTTTCCGTTCACCGAGCCCAGCGCCGAGGTGGACATAGAGTGCGTAATCTGCGGGGGCGGCGGCTGCAATGTTTGCAAAAAAACCGGGTGGATAGAGGTGCTCGGTTGTGGAATGGTTGACCCGCAGGTGTTCAAAAATGTGGGATACGACCCTGACGGGGTTTCGGGTTTCGCCTTTGGAATGGGCGTTGAGAGGATGGCGATGCTGAAATTCGGCATAGATGACATACGGCTTTTCTTTGAAAACGACATAAGATTTCTCCGGCAGTTTTAGCCGGAAAGGGAGGAAAAAAATGGGAATTAAATCAGACTCATGGATAAAAAGAATGGCGCGGAAGCACGGGATGATTGAGCCGTTTGTTCAATCGCAGGTAAGCAAGGGGAAGATCTCCTACGGGCTTTCGTCCTACGGTTACGACATCAGGGTCAGCAACGAGTTTCAGGTCTTCACAAACATCCACAACACGTTTATTGACCCGAAAAACTTTGACACGAAATCGTTTGTGCCGATCAAGGGGGATTGTGTTATCCCCCCCAACTCGTTTGCGCTTGCCAGAACCGTGGAGTATTTCAGAATCCCGCGCAGTGTTCTTACGGTGTGTGTGGGCAAGTCCACATACGCGCGGTGCGGAATCATAGTGAACGTAACCCCGTTTGAGCCCGAATGGGAGGGGTTTGTAACGCTTGAGATTTCAAACACAACGCCGCTTCCCGCAAAGATATACGCGGGCGAGGGCATAGCGCAGGTTCTCTTCTTTGACGGGGACGAGGTGTGCGAAAGGTCTTACGCGGACAAGAAGGGGAAATACCAGAAACAGAAAGGCATAACGCCGCCCAAAATTTCAAAGAGGTAGCGGAGTTCCGGGACTCAAAACGCCCCGCCGTACCGCAGGTAGCCCCTGTGCTCCGTTTCATCGCGGGACGCGCGGGACAGCGCCTCATACCCGGCGGTCAGGCCGCCCGAAACTTCAACATCAACACCGCCGGACCTTGAAACCGCCGTTCCGTCCTCCATGCGGCTGCGGGCAAAAAACGTCATTACCCCGCTCTCTCCCATAAACGGAACGCCGTAACCCGCCTCAACCCCGTAACGCTGTCCGCCGTCCGTGAAACCGCCGAGTTTTGAGATACCGCGCTCCCAAAGTTCATCCCTTCTGTCGTTGGTCGCCCCCCATTGCGGGCTGAAATTAACATAGGGGCCAGTCCCGTCGCTGGTGTATGACCACAGGAGGTCGCCCGAAAAACCCCACTCCTCCACACCGTCAAAACCGGAGAGAAGCGCCCGCCCCGCGCCTGAAAAACTCAACCCCCAGGACGGAATGGTCACCTTGAGGCCGCCCCCCGTCTCAAACCCGCTTCCGGTTTCCGCATCGCCGAAATCGGCGCGGTATGCAAGGTCAAAATCGCCGCCGATATTGCCGTCCGGCCCCAGAGGCCGCCCATACCCGAACTCAAGCCCGAAACGCGCCGTGCCGGCCTCCGCATCCAAACCACCGGAAATATCCTCCGTCATCCGGACAAGCGAAACATCCCCCGTCACATCAAAGTTCACGCGCCCCGACCCGGCCCTTAAGTTGCCCATAACCACGCTTCCGCCCGCCCCCGCAGTCAGAAGGCGTATGCCGCTTTTGTAGCAATCGTCCGGAGAGACGCAAACCGCCCCCTTCCGGGCAACATCAATGTCGCCCGTGCCGTAGCCCACCGTTCCCCAAAGCGTGGAGCGGGGAGCGGGCTGCCAGCCGATATACGGATTGACAGTCCACGCCGAGGTCTCATGCGCGAAGACCGCCGCGCCCCGTCTGCGGAAATCCATGTCCGCGCTGAACAGGTTTGCCGACACGCCGGTCAGCAGGTTGGACAGAATAAGGGTGTCAGCCCCGACTATGCCGCCGGTAAGGCCGCCCTTAATTGTTGCGTCTTCGCTGACATCAATGTTGCGGCTGTATCCGTGCCCCCACACCCTGAATCCCGTGGACTCGCCGGAATCGTAATAAGAGTTGCCCCACTCAGACGCCGCAAGGGTGAACGCAAGGTCTGACAAATCAATCTCCGGCACCTCCGCCCGCTCATTGCCGCGGGACGCCTCGGCGGCGAGAAACCGCCGCCAGTCTTCGCCCCGGACATACACCCCGCTGCGAATGCCTCCCGAAAACGCCTCCCGTACCCTGTCCCGTACCGCTCCCGACGTCTCATAGGCAACCGCAACCGCAACCCTTGCCAATGTCCGCCTGTTCGCCTCTTGGATTTGAGATTCATCATTGTCTCTGATTGTGGCGACCACCGTAATCATGTCCGCATCTCCCGGAAATCTTGCGTCGCCTGAAAGGCTGTGGAGTGTAAGAATGACTGTTTCGTCCTCCTCGTGTTCACCGTCATCCTTTAGCGAAAGCACAATTTGCTGCGGCTCAACGGAGAAGGGGGGAAAGATCAATGTGCCTATCGGCGCGGCGTCCCGCTCAATGACCGTGTAGTCCGAGTCCGGACCGAAAGGCGTTGCCGTGCCGCCGATGGTGAGGTCATAGTCAACCGTTATCGTCTTCGGCGCAGCCCAGTCAAGAGCGATGGAAAAAGTCAGCGTCCTGTAGCTTTCAGCCGCGTTTTGAGCGGCGGGGGAAACGGTCAGCCGGGGCGGGCGCGGCTCCAGAATTGTAAGACTGAAAACCATTGTCGCGCTGTCGCCGTTATGGTCCGTTGCCGTAACAGTGTATTCCGTGCGTTCTTGCTCCGTGTTCGGCGTGCCGAAAACATTATTGTTACGGGAATTGTGACTTAACCCGTCAGGAAGAGAAGGACTGACCGTATAGGTTATCGGCTCATTGCCGCTGCCTTCCCTTACTTCGGGCAGGGCGATCCTCCGGAAATAGTCGCGAAGAAATATCTCGTTAATCTCGGACGACAAGTCGGCAAATACGGGCAATGAGTCTTCCTCAACGGTAATGGTGAAAGGAAATATCGCCGCATCCCCGTCCTCGTCCCTTGCCGTCAGGGCGTATGTGGTCTCCCCCTGCACGGCGGTCGGAGTTCCGCTAATCGTGCGCGTGTCCCCGTCAAAATTCAACCCCTCGGGCAGGCCGTCCACCGTGTAGGTCAAAGCCCCGTCGCCGCCTATGGCTTCGGGCAATTCCAAGTCTTCTATTGTCGTGTTGACAACATATGTTTCGCTGACTGCGGCTTGCTCGCCGAAGTCGGGCCGCAAGTCCGTGGGAGGGGGAAGAACCTCAATATAAAATTCCTCTTCTCCCACAACCCTGCTTCCGTAATTAACCGTAATCGTGTAAACAGTCCATTTCTGCTCGGCAACCGGGACACCTACAAGACGGGTTGTTTGAATCCTTGACTGTTGGTCTCCATGGACAAGCCTGAGGTCCGCCAAAGGGCTGGTACTGAAGTCGGAATACTCCCTCTCAAATTCAAACCCCTCGGGCAGGGGCGGAGATACGGAGTATTCTACCTCCCCACTAAGGGGAATGTTCATTACATGAAATGTGAACGCCCTGTTTCTGTCACCGCGCTCTCCCACATGGTATACGCTGTCTTCTCCGTTGCGACGCCTTATGCCGTTTCTGTA
>JAPOUR010000046.1:0-9866 GCA_026708565.1 Candidatus Dadabacteria bacterium | reverse complement strand
GTCGGCGTCTTCCGCCCAAAGCCCCGCGACAAGCGCAAAAATTGCCGTAACGGAAAGACATCGCAGTAAAAGTGAAGAAATCAAGCCCTCTCTCCCGAAGTCGCCGGACACAAGGCGCGGCAAATGATTTTATCGGCGTTTGAGCGCCCGTGTCAATCAGCCTTCCTTCCACCTGAGGAAAAACTCCAAAACCGATTTTGCGGTGTGCAGCTTGTTTTTCGCCTGCTCAAAGGCGACGCATCTTTCACTCCGCATAACCTCGTCCGTGATTTCCTCCCCCCTGTGGGCGGGAAGGCAGTGCATAACTATCGCGTCCGCCGGAGCGGCGGACAGCAGGTCGGCGTTGACCTGATAGGGCTCAAACAGTTTCCTCAACTCCGCGCCCCCTTCCCGCCCCATGCTTACCCACACATCGGTGTAAACAACATCCGCGTCCCTCACCGCCTCCGCCGGGTCGTCCGTTATCGTTATGTGCGCCGCCCTGCCGTTGCTCATGCCGCTCCTGTTGAGGACGGCGCGGTCGGGCTCTCTGCCCGGAGGCGAGGCGACGGCAATGTCAAAACCCATGACCGATGAAAGCCCCACGAGGGAGTTCGCCACATTGTTGCCGTCTCCTATGTAGGCGAGTTTGAAGTCGCTCAAATCTATGTCGTGGGACGCGATGGTGAACATGTCCGCAAGGGCCTGAGTGGGATGCTCCAGATCGCTCAGGGCGTTTATCACGGGAACCGCCGAGTGCTCGGCAAACTCCTCAAGACGCTCCTGCCCGTGTGTTCTCATGACGATAATGTCAAGGTATGAGGAAAGCACTTTTGCCGTGTCTTCAAGGGTCTCGCCCCTGTTTGTCTGCATGCTCGCGGAATCCATTAAAACCGGATGCGCGCCCAGCAGGGCGGCGGCGGCCTCAAAGGAAACCCTTGTGCGCGTGGACGGCTTTTCAAAGAAAATCCCCACGGCCTTCCCCTCAAGAGACTTGCCTATCCCCCCCGCCGCGCTCATCTCCCTGTGCTCCGCAGAGCGTGCCATCATGCGCTCAACATCGCCTTTGGAAACGTCAAATATGCTCAGAAAGTTTTCACTCACTTGCCTGCAACCTCCCCGGCCGCCTCTCTTATAATTGAGACGGCCAAGTTTACCTGCTCCCCGGAAACCGTGAGCGGCGGAAGCAGCCTCATAACGTTTCCGGCGGTAAGTATGGTAAGCAATCCCTTTTCGGCGCACAGGTCAACCGCCGCCTTCGCCGCCGTGTCCGAGGAAAACTCAACGCCCGCCATAAGCCCCACTCCCCGCGCCTCCCGCACGCCCGCAACGGCGCCGAGCCCCTCCAGAAGCTGACTTCCCCTGACTGCGGCGTTCTCCGCCAGCGAAGAGCCCGATATCTCCTCAATAACCGCCGCCGCGCACGCGCTCGCAAGCGGCCCGCCGCCGAAAGTGCTCCCGTGGGAGCCGGGCGTGAAATACGAGCCGGCCTCCCCGGTTGCAAGAACGGCGCCGCACGGCACGCCCCCGCCAAGCCCCTTTGCAATCGCGGCAATGTCCGGCGTTATGCCGCAATGCTCATGGGCGAGGAACTTTCCGGTTCTGCCCATCCCGGTCTGAATTTCATCAAGCACAAGCAGCGCCCCCTCCCGCGAGCATACTTCGCGCATGGCGGAAAGATACCCCTTCGGCGGAATAACCACCCCGTTCTCGCCCTGTATGGGCTCAACCATAAACGCGCACGCCCCGTGCTCCCGAACGGCGCGCTCCGCCGCCGCCGCATCGCCGTAGGGAACAAAAACAAACCCTTCGGGAAGCGGGCCAAAGCCCCGGCGGTATGCCTCCCCGCTTGTCGCGCCGAGAGCGCCCAGAGTTCTCCCGTGAAAAGCCCCCTCCGCGCAGACCACGGTTGTTGAACGCCCCGCCTCTCCGGCGCGTTTGCGCGACAGTTTGATTGCCCCCTCGCACGCCTCCGCTCCGCTGTTGCAGAAAAAGACCCTGTCCGCAAAACTGTGCCGGGTGAGAAGTTCCGCAAGACGCGCTTGCGGCTTCGTGTAAAAAAGGTTTGAGGTGTGAATCAACTCCCTGGCCTGCTCTTTGATTGCGCCGACAAGCGCAGGGTGGCAGTGGCCGAGGACGCTGACGGCAATGCCCGAAGTAAAGTCCAGATACTTTTTGCCCCCGGTGTCCCAAAGCCATGCGCCCTCGCCCCTGGCCGCCGCAATACGGAAACGCCGGTATGTGTTCATGCAGTTCGCGTCTGTGGCGCGTATCACTTCATCGCTCACTGTTTTATCTCCGTTCCGACCCCCGCATCGGTGAATATCTCAAGCAGTATGGCGTGCTCGGCGCGGCCGTCCACTATGTGCGCCTTCCGCACCCCCTCTTCAACGGCGTCCATGCAGCACTTTGCCTTGGGAAGCATTCCCGCCGATATGATTCCGTTTTTGATGAGCCGCTCCGCCTGTTTGAAGGTGAGGGATGAGAGCAGTTTCCCGTCCCCGTCCATTACGCCCCTTACGTCCGTAAGCATGATGAGTTTTTCCGCTTTGAGGGCGGAGGCGACTTTGCCCGCCGCATGGTCGGCGTTGATGTTGTAAACTCCCCCCCGCCCGTCCGTGCCCACGGGGGCGACCACCGGAACACAGCCGTCCCGCTCGTAAAGGCGCAACAGTTTTGTGTTGACCCTGCTTATCTCCCCCACCATTCCGAGGTCGGCGTCCGGGGCGATTTTGACCTCGTTTGCCCGCGCTATGGCGTGGACGTCCGCCTTGGAGGCGATGAGCGTTGAGGAATCGGTTCCGGCAATTCCCGCCGCTTTTGCGCCGTGCCTCTTTATGGCTGCCACGATGGTTTTGTTGACCTTGCCGGTCAGCACGGAGGCGACGGTGCGCATGGTTTTCTCATCCGTCACGCGGAGTCCGGCGATGAAGTCCGAAGCGATGCCCTCCCTCTCAAGGGCGGCGGCGATTTGCCTGCCCCCTCCGTGAACCACCACGGGGTTCATGCCCACGAATTTCAGCAGCGCAATGTCGCGCGCGAACCCTTCAAGGGCGGCGTCAACTATGCTGCCGCCGTATTTGACGACTATGTTTTTGCCGTAAAACTTCTTTATGTATGGAAACGCTTCGGCGAGGGTTTTTGCTTTGTCCATTTAAGTCCTTTCCGAGGGCAACAATATACATAAAATCGCGCCGCCCGCAGACCGTTCAAAGTATGTAACTGCTCAAGTCCCTGTTTGCGGCGATGCCGGAGACCTTGTCCTTCACATAGTCCGCGGTTATCTCAATTTTGCTTTCCGAGATGTCGGGAGCCCGGAACGATATGTCATCCAGAATGGTCTCAAGGATGGTGTGCAGCCTTCGCGCCCCGATGTTTTCGGACGACATGTTGACCTCCATTGCGGTCTCGGCTATTCGCTCTATGGCGTCCTTTTTGAACACGAGTTTAATGTCTTCGGTTTCCAGTAGCGCGACATACTGTTTGGTAAGCGCGTTTCTGGTCTCGGTAAGGATTTTGACCATCTCGTCCTTGCCCAGCGCCTCAAGTTCAACCCGGACGGGAAACCGCCCTTGAATCTCCGGTATCAGGTCGGACGGTTTTGACACATGAAACGCCCCTGCCCCGATGAACATTATGTGGTCTGTTTTCACCATTCCGTGTTTTGTGTTGACGTTTGAGCCCTCTATTATCGGCAGAAGGTCTCTCTGAACCCCTTCCCGCGAGACATCGGGACCGGAGTTTGATTTGCCGCCCGCTATCTTGTCTATTTCGTCAATGAATATGATTCCGGTGTTTTCCACCCTCTCAACGGCGAGTTTGACCACCTTGTCCATATCCACCAGTTTCTGGGACTCCTCCCTGATGAGGATTTCCATCGCGGCGGGCACTTCAACCTTTTTCTTCTTGGTCTGTTTGGGCATCAGGTTGCCGAGTATTTCCGGCAGGTTCAGGTCTATTTCGTCCACGCCCTGAGTTCCCAGAACCTGAAACGGCATTGCCGTTGCGGTTATTTCAACCTCAACCGTTCTGTCGTCCAGTTTGCCCCGCCGCAGAAGGTTTCTCAGTTTTTCTCTGGTCTTCTTTTCAGACTCTGCTTTTGAGGCGGCTGTTTCCGCGTCCGCCTCTCCGCCCCCGCTTTCACCGGCGGAAGAGGGAACGGGGGGAAGGAGAAGGTCAAGCATTCTCTCTTCGGCGATTTCCTCCGCCTTTGCGCGAACGGCGGCGGCCTCTTCGCCGGAAACCATGTTGACCGCTATGTCGGTCAAGTCCCTTATCATGGACTCAACGTCCCGCCCCATGTAGCCGACCTCGGTGAACTTTGACGCCTCAACCTTGATAAACGGCGCCTGGGAGAGTTTGGCAAGCCGCCGCGCGATCTCGGTTTTTCCCACCCCCGTGGGCCCTATCATGAGGATGTTTTTGGGAACGATTTCGTCTCTCATCTCAGGTTTGACCTGCTGCCGCCGCCATCTGTTTCTGAGGGCGATGGAGACGGAGCGTTTGGCTTTTTCCTGCCCGATGATGTATTTGTCAAGTTCGGAAACGATTTCCCTCGGTGTGAAAAAAGAGTCGTCTTTCATTGTGTCTCCTGAGGCGGGATTATACCCAACTGCTTTTTTATATCCCTGCAAATCCCGTTATCAAGTTCAGTATGTCTCGGAACGGAGGTTCTTTTATCAGTTGCGGGGTTGAGGTATATGTCGTGCTTGGAACCGTGCCTTTTCAACACACAACCCGCAGACTTAAGTTCACGGATAAACTGAGACCGTTTCAATCGGGGCGCACTTCCATTTCCACCGACTCAATCTTCTCTTTCGGAAGATCATCCTCGTAGGATTCCATCATCAATTCGTATGCGTCCCGAATGTTTTCTTTCAGGTCATCAAGGGTTTTGCCCTGACTGATTACTCCGGGGACTTCGCGCAGGGAACCGACATACCATTTGTCGGTCATGTAGTAGTCAAGTGTAAAAGTTTTTGCCACGGCTCTGATTATATACCGGAATTACGGAGGCTCAAACCGTCTCAATCCGTATCTCTTCATTTGTATAAATACAAATACCGGCGGTTATCAAAAGCGATTCGCGGACAATTTCATCCGCTTTAAGCCCCGAAAACTCCGCCAGCGCGCGCGCCGCCGCCTTCGCGTAAGACCCCCCCGACCCTATGGCAATTATGCCGTCATCCGGCTCAAGTATGTCTCCGCCGCCGGAGATTATGAACATGTTCTCCCTGTCCGCCACCGCAAGAAGCGCCTCCAGTCTCCGCAAAATTCTGTCCGTTCTCCATTCCTTGCCGAGTTCAACGGCGGCGCGTTTCAGGTTTCCGCTTGATTCCTCAAGTTTCGCCTCAAACTTTTCAAAAAGGTTTATCGCGTCCGCCGTTGAACCCGCAAACCCCGCGCAAACCTTGCCGCCGCCTATCTTGCGCAACTTGTTGGCGGTGTGCTTTACCGACACATCGCCGAGCGTAACCTGCCCGTCTCCGCCCATGGCGGTAAGGCCGTCCCGGCGGACGCAAAGTATGGTTGTTCCGTGAAAAGTCGCCGCGCTGTCCGTCATCTCCTTGCCCTCGGATGAGTATTGTCATATATGTCCATCAACTGTTCAACCGATATGTGCGTATATTTTTGCGTTGAAGACAAACTTGAATGCCCCAGCATCATCTGTATGGCGCGAAGTTTGTCCCTCTTTTCATCGCCGCCGTCCGAGGCGAGCAAGTGCGTGGCAAAACTGTGCCTGAGCGTGTGGGGGGAAATGTTTTTGCTTATACCCGCCATGCGGGCGTAATGTTTGACGATTCTCGCAACACTCCTTGCGGTTATGCCCGTCCGCTTTGAGCCCACAAACAGCCGCGCGGTCAGCGGTTTCATCGCGGCGCGCGCGGGAAGGTAGCGGGAAACCGCCTCCGCCGCCCGCGAGCCGAAAGGAACCATCCTCTCCTTTGCGCCCTTGCCCATCACCCTCACAAGCGTCTGCTCAAGGTCAACATCCCCCACGTCCAGCGACACAAGCTCCCCCACCCTGAGCCCCGATGAATAAGCGAGTTCAAGCATCGCGCCGTCCCTGAGGGCGGCCGCCCCCTCCCCCTCGCCCGCAACTTTGAGCAACGCCGTCACCTCGTCCACGGAGAGAAAAGACGGCAGCGGCCTCTCCGCTTTGGGAGCGGGCGCGCTTTTCGCCGGATTGCCTCCGGTTACCCCCTCCGTGTTGAGAAACCTGAAAAACGACCGCACGGCGGCCATCTTTCGCGCCGTTGTTGTTTTTGAGCCGCGGGCAAACCTGTCCGCCACATAGCGGTTGATGTCCCTTATGTCCATCCGGGGCGGACTCATGCCGTTTTTCACAACAAAGTCCGCAAACTGCCCTATGTCCGTCATGTAGGCGCGGACGGTGGCGGGGGAAAGATTTCTCTCATACTCAATGTGACGCCGGAAACGGCGCGCGAGGGAGTCAATCTCTTTTTTGTCCATACGCCTTCAGCCGTCAATCTTCGGAGGCAACCGCGAACGGGTCGTTGATGAAAATCCTCTTCGCCCCGATGTAGGTTTTTGTATAAAAGTCCTGACCGAGGGGCGAGACAACCACTTTTCCGCTCGCGGAAGATGCGTGTATAAACCTGCCGCCGCCCACATATATGCCAATGTGCGAAGGGAACGGCCTGTCGGTTTCAAAGAATACAAGGTCTCCTTTCTGAAGACGGTTTTTCGCCACCCAGAGCCCTTCCGCATGCTTGTGCATCAACCTGACAGTCCGGGGCAGGTTCACGCCGAAATACGAAAAAACCTTTTTTACGTAAGCCGAGCAGTCTATGCCGGTTGAGGTTGAGTTGCCCCCGTATTTGTAGGGAGAGCCCAGATAGGCGCGCGCCGTCTCCACAATGCTTTCACGCGTGCGCTCGGAGTAGGAATAGTTGAGAGTGTCAATCAGGGCATGCTCGCCCGGCTCTCTCCAGAGCGGGTTTGAGGCGTTCATCTTATCTATGTCCCTCACGTCCATGCCGAAGGCGCGCGCTATCTCTTCCGGCGTGTCGTCCGCGCCAACCTCAAACACGACAAACCTTGCTTCCGAGGCGGAGCCCGTAACGGCTATCTTCTGAGCCTCATAGAGGATTTCCCCGCTCATGCGGTTCAGTTTTCTGAGGCGGGAAACGGTCGTTCCGTAGTCTCCGGCTATGGATGAAAGCGACTCACCCTTTTGGACGGTGTGGAGAAAAGCAACGGCGCTCCGCTCAAGCGGAACGGCGAGAATGTTGCCGGGGTGTATGATGCCGCCGAGGGTCGGGTTGGCGTTTTTGATTTCCTCAAAACTCACACCGAAGCGGCGGGCGATTAGAGAAAGCGAGTCACCCCGCCGTATGCCGTAGGTAAAAACAAATGTGTCGGCGGGCGCGGCGGTTTGCGGCGCGGTTTCCTCCGGCGAAAACTTATAGGCCGCCCCTGCGGCAAAAACGGCAAGCACAACAATCAGCGCAACAAGTCTTTTCATAACAAACACCTCTCAAACTTTTGCGCCGGAAGGGTGGCGCGGGGCGATTATAACAAAAAGCCGCCCGTTAAATAAAGGAGATTTCCGTAAAACAAAGGGAATTTCAGGAAAAAACGGAAAAATCCGCCTTTTCAAACCGTCCGGTTTGCTCATTCAGATACCAGAGAGTCGCCTCTTTGAACACGCCCTTTTCCACCGACATTATCAGGTATCCCCACCCGCTCCACGCCCTCTGTCTGTCTGTCTCGGAGGGGCGGGCGGGATGGTCGGGGTGGGAGTGGTATATCCCCACTATGCCGAGCCCTTTTTCCCTTGCCGCGGAATCCGCCTCATTGAAGGAGGCGGGGTCAAGTTCGTATCTGTCGTGAGCCCTTTCCGTGTTGAGGTTCTCACACTCCATGCTTTCCTCCACACGCGCGCCCCCGCCCGCCATAACGCCGCAAACCTCGGCGGGATAGCCCCTTTCCGCGTGAGATTTCATCGCCTCAAAGGCGCTTTTTGATATTTCTACCACCACAATTTTTCGCTCAGGTAACGCATGCCGCTGTCGGGAAGCACCGTTACTATAACCCCGCTTTCAAGGGTTTGCGCCTTCCCGACAGCGGCGCAAACAGCCGCCCCGCCCGAATGTCCGACAAAAAGGCCCTCCCTCCTCACCATGGACTCCATCATCGCATAGGCATCTTCGGTGGAGACAAAAACGGTTTCATCAAAACCGGCGGGGTCGTATATGCCCGGCACTATTGAGGTCTCCATGTGCTTTAGTCCCTCAAGGCCGTGAATGGCTTCGGCGGGCTGGGCGGCAAATGTCCGTATCCGGGGGTTCAGTTCCTTCAACCGGCGGGAAACGCCCATAATTGTCCCGCTTGTTCCCGCGCCCGCTATGAAATGTGTAACGCGCCCGCCCGTCTGCTCCCATATTTCGGGGCCTGTGGTCTCGTAGTGGGCGAGCGGGTTGAGCGGGTTGTTGTATTGGTCCGGCATGAAGTATTTGCCGGAATCCCGCTCCTTGAGTTTGCGCGCGAGGAGGATAGCCCCGTCCGAGCCCTCAATGGGGTCGGAATAAACTATGCCCGCGCCGAACGCCTCAATGGTTTTTTTCCTTTCGGCGTTGATGTTTTCCGGCGCGACTATGGTTACCGGAATACCGAGCGCCGCCCCTATCATCGCGTAGGCTATCGCGGTGTTGCCGGACGAGGAATCCATTATGGAGCGTCCGCCTTTCAATTCGCCGTTTCGGACGGCTTCTGAAACCATTTTGCGGGCGGCGCGGTCTTTTACCGACCCTCCCGGATTCAGCCACTCGGCTTTGGCGTAAATCTCAACATCCGGCGGAATGTCCGCTATCTTTTCCAGTTTCAGCAGGGGGGTGTCGCCTATAAGGTCAACGACAGAACCGCCGCTCACATATCCGGTTGCGGGCTCGCTCATGTCAGCCGCGCTCTATCAGAACGGTGTAGAACGACTCTTCCTTTCTCACTTCCAGAACCTTGTGCCCCTCGCGCTCAATCGTGCCGGGCAGGTTTTCAACGGGCTCGCCCCCCCGGACGCGAACCTCAAGAACGCCGCCGGGCTTCATGCCTTTCAGTTTGAGACGGGTTTTGACCGAGGTCATCGGGCAGACCTCGTCCGTTATGTCTATGAAATGGTCGGCTTTGCTTGGCATGGCTACCGGTTTCAAAAGTATCATAAAGGAGGAAAGAGGCAAAGAGGGGGGCGGCGGGGGTTCTCCCCCGTCATTCCGTGCGGCGACACGGAATCCAGAAGGGGTGGGGAAGGGTTGCATCTTTGTTTTCGGGATGTTGTTGTATACGCTATGCAGTGTAGTGGGTGCAACGGTTGGAGGGGTAATGTGATTAAGGAAGAGTTTAGGAAATGGCTTGTGAAAGAAGGCTATAAGCGCAAGGTGGCAGGCAATTATGTGTCAGGAATAAAACATTTGTCACAGGACTTGGGTGAAGACATTTTCCAGATAAAGGGGCTGGAAAGGGTTGGCAAAATCAGTAGGCGCTACGGCTTGGATGGTCCAAAAAAGGATGTAGGCGACTGGGTTCATGGCACGGCCAGAGCCTCAATTATTCAATACGAGAAGTTTGTCGAAGAACGGTTCGGTTAGCCCCGTTGGTTAAAGAGCAAACGGTTGCCGTTAGGGACGGAGCAAGTTTGAGATTCGCCAAAAGTCAGGATGGTCTTTCCGGTATTCTTGCCACGCATCAAAAGCCGTCCCGCCGTAATCATCCCTTGCCCGTTTATCCGCCCCCGCCTTCAGCAACTCGCGTATTGCTTCGGTTTGCCCTTCCCGCGCCGCCCATATCAGAGCCGTATTGCCGAGGAGATTATCCCTTGCCTCAATATTCGCCCCTGCTTTCAGCAACTCCCGGATTGCTTCGGTGTGACC
>JAPOUR010000045.1 GCA_026708565.1 Candidatus Dadabacteria bacterium | reverse complement strand
TGACTGTGGGCAACTCGTTGTCTTGAACCGTTATTTCCCCGGTTCTGCTGTCATCATTGATTTCCCACCTTGCCGCCCCCACCACCGGGTCATCACCCACGGAGAGACGGAAAACGCCGTCTTCCTCGGTTGTGTCATCGTCCGCCGTGTCGGCGGTTACTTGCGCGGAGGTTGCGCCCGCCGCGAAAACCGCCTCGGTCGGCGCTTCGCCAAGCAGGTATGAAGAGCCGTTTACCGCCATCTCCAAGAACACAACGGGAACGCGAACCTCATTGAGGGAGGAAATCGCCCTTTCCGCCGTAATAGTCCATACCGCCTGTTCGCCCTCGGTAATGGAGGCGTTTGCGGAGGAAACGGGCGCAATGGACAGCCCCGGCGCGGGGTCGTTTGCAAGAATGGTTATCCTCTGCAAAGCGTTTCCGAGACGCGCCCCTATCGGACTGGTGATGAAAATTTCAAAATCCTCATCGGCTTCGGTTATTTCGTCATCAATGACGGAGATGGTAAATGTTTGGCTTGCGGGTGCGCCGGGCTCAAAGGTCAGAGTTCCGGTTATGGCGGCAAAGTCATCGGGGGAGGTTGCGGCTATCGTGCCGTCGGGCCCGTCTCTCGCGCCGTAATTGACATACACATTGGAGGTGTATGTTGTGTTGCTCAAAGCAACCGTTGCCACAATGTCGCCCGAATTCTCGTTTATGCGGTTGGATTCCACCGAAAGATTGGCGCGGGGCGCGTCAGAGGGCGCGGAGTCGTCATTGATTACGCGGACTTCAAACCGCTCTTGTCCGGGGAAAACATTGTAGTTTGCGGGCAGGCTGTCCGTGTCAAGTTCAACAGTTACAACGCTGTCGCCCTCGTTGGTTCTGTCATGGTCTATGCGGACTGTCTGCGTCTCCCGTGTCCCGTGACTGGCGGCGAGATAGGTAAATGTTTGTTGCCCAAGGTCGCTTGAATTTGCATGGTCGCCGAGTCCGGTTTCGGTAACCGTGTAGGTGAAAGTATGGTCGCCGGTAAGTTCGGGCAGGATGTCAAAAACAACTGAAATGTTGTTTTCGCCGCCGGGGTTACCTTCCGTTATCTCCGCCAGCGGCGTGGAAATGCCGACAGTTGCGTCATCATCGGTGATGTTGACGATTCTTGTGCCGACTCCGGAATTGCTTCTACGAGCCGGGGTGGGATACGCATTGATGACATTATCAAACACAACTCTGAAATTCTCGGTAACTTCCCCGATTTCATCGTCAACTATTTGAATGGAGACCGTTCTGGTGGTTGTGCCCGGCGGGAATACCACATACTCATCAAAGGCGATGTAGTCATCGGGCGAAGACGCCGTATAGAAGAAAGAATCTTCCACAGCCCCCACAGTCCGAACCCGGAGGGAAATTTGATCCTGCGATGCGGCGTTCAAACTGAGCGAAATATCCAATGTTCCCGCATCCTCATCTATGGGACTTCTAACAGTTACATTTTCAAAATTGGGTATATCCGCATTCACACCCGCCGCCGGGGCGTTACGGTCTTCAACCACAAATGTTAAGAAACTGCTCCCCGGTTTGACCCGATAACCCGTAGGCGGGGAAACAATGGAAATGGTAAATGTGGTGTCATTCTCATGCACCATATCATTAAACACCCTGAACTCCGCGACTGCTGAGGTTTGCCCCGCCGCTATTGTCAATGTTCTGGGACCCTCCTCGCTGTCAATAACAATGTCAGACCCGAGAATTCCGTTTTCCACGCCGTTTATTTCAAAAACCGCTCCGCCTTCGGGAGCCGGTCTGGAAAGGTCAAAGAATGCGACGGGACCGCAATTAGTTTCAGCAATAGCGCCCGTGCAGCCGGAAGGTCTTCTGTCAGAAGTAAAGAGGCGCAGATCCCTTATCAGTATCTCCGGCGTTTCATTATCCAGCACATCATACTCGGCGACTCTGTTTTGCGCGTCAACCAGCCAGCGGCTTGCGCCGTCAGACAGAACAGTCGCCCTGAACAGCCCGTCCCGTTCCGCCGTCAAGTCATCCCTTGACGCAACCGCAAAGGTTGCGGTGGTCTGATTCGGCGCAAAAACAACCTCGCGGGACAGGTCGGCATCCCCGAACAGGAAATCCCCCGCCTGCGAAATAAGAACCGGAATACTTGTCGGCTCGTCACCCGGATTGTCGGAAAACGGAGCGCTTATCGTAACAGTGAAAACCGCATCTTCGCCCTCTGTAATTTCATTATCCTCCGCAGCGTAAATGCCCGCCACCGGAGGAAGGTCTTCGGAGCGGATGGAAACAGTTGCGGTAGCCCTGCCGAGGGTTACATTATCCACCACCTTTTCAATGAAAATCTCAAAATCCTCATCAAACTCATACATGTCATCGTCATTTATGTTGATGTTGAATGTCTTGCTTGCCTCTCCCGGCTCAAAGCGCA
>JAPOUR010000044.1 GCA_026708565.1 Candidatus Dadabacteria bacterium | reverse complement strand
TCGCGGTGAATAACCTCATCCCCGTATTTGTAGCCGAGCGTTTTCTCAATCTCCGACGCCTTTAATCCGCAAATCCGGCGCATCTCATCCGAGGAATACGAGACCAGCCCGCGCGCTATCTCCCCGCCTTCTGAGTCAACACACAAAACGGGGTCGCCCCGGCGGAACTCGCCGCTGACGCTCACCACGCCGGAAGGAAGGAGACTTTTGCCCGATTTGCCGACCGCCCCGGCGGCCCCGTCATCAAGCGTTATCGTTCCGGCGGGTTTGAGCGTGTAGGCAATCCAGTGCTTGCGCGCCCCCATCTTGTCTCCGCGTGCGGGGACAAGCGTTCCCACATTCTCACCGCCAAATACGCGGCCAATGTTGCCAAAATCCCGTCCGTCCGCTATAACACACGGAACTCCGAACGCGGACGCCTTGCCCGCCGCCTCAAGTTTGGTTTTCATCCCGCCGGTGGTGGTCGCCCCGAAGGTGTCGCCCGCGCTTTCTCTGACGGCGAGTTCCGTGTCCTCTATGACGGACAGCAGGCGGGCGTCCGCGTTTTCATCGGGATTTTTCTCATACACGCCCTCGGTGTCGGTGAGCATGACGAGCAGGTCCGCCTCCACAAGGGCGGCGACTATGGCGGCAAGGTTGTCATTGTCGCCGAAGACGATTTCATCCGTGGCGACCGTGTCGTTTTCGTTAACGACCGGAATGACGCCCATGTCCAGAAGTTCCCTGAAAGTGCCGCGAGCGTTGAGAAAGCAGCGCCTGTCCGAAAGACCGTCCTGAGTGAGAAGCACTTGCGCCACGGAAATGCCGTTCTCTGAAAACACTCTCTCGTAGTTCCACATAAGGTAACTCTGCCCGCATGCGGCAACCGCCTGCTTGCGCCGGACGGTGTCGGGCTTTGAGGAAACGCCTAATTTTTTCATCCCCGCCGCAATGGCGCCGGAAGACACAAGGGCGACCCGGACGCCCCCGCCGCGCACAAGCGATACCTGCTCCGCTATGGACGCAAAGACATTTTCATCAAGCCCGCCGTCTGAAACAAGGACGCTGCTCCCTATTTTTATGACGGCGGTTTTCACGCCTGAAATAAACTTTCTGTTTGCCGTCGGCATTGCACGTTCCGCGCGCCGAAGTTAATTGACAGACCGGAGCGCGGGTGATAGTTTCCACTCTCGCCGCCGCAAAGTCCAATTGCGGGAGTAGCTCAGCTGGCCAGAGCATTTGCTTCCCAAGCAAGAGGTCGCGGGTTCGAATCCCGTCTCCCGCTCACCGCATGCGCGTTTGACAACAAGAGGGGCGGCGGATAGCCTCAAAACCGCTCGCGGGAGTAGCTCAGTTGGCTAGAGCGTTTCCTTGCCAAGGAAGAGGTCGCGGGTTCGAATCCCGTCTCCCGCTCATCCCATTGCCGTCCAGCCGGGCTGAGCCTCCACCCTTTTCACCCATTTTGAAACGGCGGAATAGTCCGAGATGTCAACTTCGCCCTCGTGGGCGAGGGCGACATACGGGTAGCACGCGATGTCCGCTATGGTGTAGGGACCCGCAAGAAAGTCGCGGGACTTGAGCGCGCCGTTCAGAATCTCAAGCGCCGCCCGCCCTTCTTCGCGTTTTTGCGCAAGCGCGGCGGGGTCAACCTTTTCGGGCGGCAGAAACTTTGTCCAGAAGCGGGCAAGGGCAAGCGGGGTGTCAAGCGTGGTTTTTCCGAACAAAACCCACTGCGAGGCAAGGCCGAAAGTCTCCGGCTCTTCGGGAAAATACGGATTGGGGGCAAACTTGCGCCCTATGTAGAAAAGAAGCGCGTTGGATTCCCACATAACAAAATCGCCGTCAACAAGAACGGGTATTTTGCGGTTGGGGTTAAGCGCGGCAAATTCACCGGTTTGGTGTTCGCCCTTGAAGATGTCCGTGTTGACCCTCTCAAACTCAACACCCAGATGGTTGAGCAACAACTCCGCCTTGTAGGCGTTGCCGGAAAGGGGATGGGTGTAGAGTTTCATTCCCGAATATACCTCTCAAACTTGCCTTTAAGCGTGTTTTCGCCGAGGATTGCGCCGAGGGCCTTTTTGTCCGGCAGGGCATAGGTTACCACCGCCCTTGCGGAGTCTCTGCCGTTTTTGCCCTTTATTGAGGCGGAAACGCGCGCCTTTACGCCTTCAAACTCAATCATCTTTGCGCGCGCTTCAAGCGGGGCGTCAAAGCCCACCGGAGCAAGATAGCGCAAATCTATGCGGGTTGTAACACCTATTTTGCCGACCTTGTCAAACATCGCCCAGAACGCGAGTTCATCCATTATCGCGCACTGTATTCCGCCGTGAAGTATGCCGGGAAAGCCGTTGAAATGCCTTTCGGGAGCAAATGTGGTGAACACCTCGCCGGTGTCGTCATCGGCGAAAAACTTCAGGCGAAGGCCGAGTTCATTGCCCGGATGGCAGGCAAAGCAGTTGTTGCCCGGAAGGTCAATGAAAACATTTTCAATCTCTCTGGGCAAGAGCGCTCCTCACTCTTTCCCGCCGCCGTCTGCGGGAGGGGCTGCGCCGTTTGCGGTCGCGCCGTTTGCCTGCTCCCGCCCGTCTTCGTCTGCGTCCGAATCGTCTCTCTCAACAACCTTTGCGGCGGCGGCAATGGTCTCGCCGCGCTCAAGGCGCACCACCCTCACGCCCTGCGCCACACGTCCCGTGCTGCGTATCTCGCTGACATTCACCCTTATTACCTTGCCCGCGGGAGTGGTAACAAATATCATCTGCGTTGCGTTCGTAACCTGAAAAGTTCCTATCACCTTGCCGTTTTTCGCCGTTATATCAACGGTTTTCACACCCTTGCCGCCCCGGTTTGTCTGCCGGTAGCCGGACAGGCGCGTCCGTTTTCCAAAGCCCTTTTCCGTAACGGTCAGCATTTGCGCTTCGGGGTCGGGAGCAACCTCAAGGCTCACCAGCCAGTCGTCTTTTTCCAGATTGAACCCCTTGACGCCCGATGCGGTTCTGCCCATCGCGCGCACTTTTGACTCTTCAAACCTGATGCCCTTGCCGTCGTGGGAGGAGAGGAAAATTTCACTTTTCCCGTCCGTGATTCTCGCGGCGACAAGTTCGTCTCCGTCTTTGATGTTAAGGGCGATGATTCCGCCCGAGCGCGGGCGCGAATACGCCATCAGGCCGGTTTTCTTCACAACGCCGCGCCGGGTCGCCATCAGTATGAACTTGTCATCCTCAAACTTTCTCACCGGAAGCACCGCCGCCACCTTTTCGCCCTCGCCCAGATTGAGCAGGTTCACCATCGCCCTGCCCTTCGCCGTGCGCCCGGCCTCCGGTATTTCATACACCTTGAGCCAGTGACACCTGCCGTGGTTTGTGAAGAAAAGCACGTAATTGTGGTTTGACGCCGTGAACAGGTCTTCAACGAAATCGCTCTCGCGGGTGGTCATTCCCTTCTTGCCCTTGCCGCCGCGTCTCTGGCTTCTGTAAATGCTGAGCGGGGTGGTTTTGATGTAGCCCTCGTGCGAGATGGTTACCACCATGTCTTCATCGGAAATGAGGTCTTCAATTGAGATTTCCTCGGCATTTTCAATGATTTCGGTTCTTCTTTTGTCGGCGTATTTGCTTTTCAGTTCGGCAAGTTCATCGCTCACTATCTTCAGTATCAAACTCTCATCCGCAAGTATCTTTTTAAGCCGCGCCACGGTCTCAAGCAACTCCTTTCTTTCCTCAAGAATTTTCTCCCTCTCAAGGGCGGTGAGCCTCTGGAGACGCATGTCAAGGATTGCCTGCGCCTGTATGTCGGACAGGGAGAGTTTCTCTATAAGGGCGGCTTTCGCCTCGCCCGGACTCTTTGATGAGCGAATCATCTTGATTACGGCGTCCAGATTGTCCAGCGCGATCTTGAGGCCGTCCAGAATGTGGAGGCGGGCTTCCGCCTTTTCAAGTTCAAACAGGGTTCTGCGGATGACCACTTCCCTGCGGTGGCCGATGAACTGGGCGAGCGCTTCTTTGAGGCTCAGCACTTCGGGCTGGTTGCCGACAAGGGCGAGCATGATGACGCCGAAAGAGGTGTCCATCTGGGTATTTTTGTAAAGCTGGTTGAGAATAACCTCCGCGTTTTCGCCCCGTTTGAGTTCCACGACAAGGCGGATGCCGTCTCTGTCGGACTCGTCACGGATGTCGCTTATGCCTTTGATTTTCTCGTCACGGACGAGTTCGGCGATGCGCTCTATAAGTTTGACCTTGTTGACCTGATAGGGGATTTCGCTGATGACTACGAGGCTTTTGTCACCCTTTTTCTGTTTCTCAATGGAGGCGCGCGCCCTGATCTTGATGATGCCTCTTCCGGTCTCGTATATCTGCCGTATCGGGGCGCTGCCGTGAATAAATCCGCCCGTGGGGAAGTCCGGCCCCGGAAGGTGTTTCATAAGTTTTGCGACTGTGATGTCCGGGTCTTTGATTTGCGCGATGATGGCGTCAACAAGTTCGCCGAGGTTGTGCGGGGGAATGTTGGTTGACATGCCGACCGCTATTCCCGATGAGCCGTTCAGGAGCAGGTTGGGCAACCGCGCGGGCAGCACCACGGGCTCATGCTCGCCGCCGTCGTAGTTGGGAACGAAGTCAACCGTTTCCTTGTCAAGGTCGTCTAAAATCTCGCCCGCGATTCTGTCAAGCCGCACTTCGGTGTACCGCATGGCGGCGGGCGGGTCTCCGTCCATGGAGCCGAAGTTGCCCTGTCCGTCAACAAGCGGGTAGCGCATTGAGAAGTCCTGCGCCATGCGGACGAGGGTGTCATAAATGGCTGAATCGCCGTGAGGGTGGAACTTTCCCATCACATCCCCCACAATTCTGGCGGATTTTTTGTAGGGTCTGTTCCATGCGTTGCCTACCTCGTGCATTCCGTAAAGGATGCGCCTGTGGACGGGTTTCATTCCGTCTCTCGCGTCCGGCAGCGCCCTGCCCACAATCACACTCATTGAGTAGGAGAGATAAGAGTCTTTCATCTCATCTTCAATGCTTGTGGGAAGAAAGCGGGATGTGTCGTCGGGCATTGTTTGAAAACCGTTAAGGTCTGATTGGTTACATTATATTATGAAAGGGGCGGACAATCAATTATCAAAGGCGGGAGGAGAACGCCCCCTTCGCCCGGACACTCCAACAGTGTATCCTTACCGCTCCATTATGAGAATCATCACCGGCTCGGCAAAGGGCAGAAAAATTAAAACCGCAAGCAAGGGAGTGCGCCCAATGACGGCGCGGGTCAGGAAGTCCGTCTTTGACACTCTGGGCGATTTGCGCGGGGCGCATGTCCTGGACGTGTTCGCAGGCTCCGGCGCGCTCGGCATAGAATGCCTCAGCCGCGGGGCGGACTCGGCCGTGTTCGTTGAAAAAAGCCCGCAGGTGGCGGAGGTCATTCACAACAACATCAAACAATGCGGCTTTGAAGACAGATGCAAAGTAATCCGCGCAGACTACCGCAAAGCGGCGGAAATCCTGACCGAAAGCGGAAGAAAGTTTGACCTCGTGTTCATAATGCCGCCCTACTCGCTTTACAAAAAAATTTCGGAGAGCAAACTTGAGGCGCGTTTTTCTTCCCTGCTGTCGCAAAACGGCAGAATTGTAATAGAGTATGAGACCGGCGGGGAGGATGGCGGAGAACATTCCGGCGAAAAACGTGTGACGAAAAGATACGGAGGCACAACCGTCAGCATAATCTCACCGTGAAGAAAAGAAACAGTATGAAGAAGACGGCGATATATCCGGGGTCTTTTGACCCCGTTACCCTCGGGCACATAAACATCATTGAGCGCGGGGCGGAGGTGTTTGACGAGTTGACGGTCGCGGTCGCAAAAAAGCCGCCGGGGTCGGCAACTTTCCCCCTTAAGGAGCGGGTGGCAATGGCGCAAAAGGCGGTCGCGGGCAAAAGCAACGTCAAGGTTGAGCCGTTTGACGGGTTGCTTATGGAATACGCGGCAAAAAAAGAGGCGGGGGTCATACTCAGGGGTATGAGAAGCGTTTCGGACTTTGAATACGAACTTCAGATGGCAACCGCAAACAAGTCTCTCAAGCCCGCGATTGAAACGGTCTTTATGGTTACCGAAGCGCGGTTCTCCCATATCAGTTCATCTCTGATAAAAGAGGTTGTGGCGCTCGGCGGGTCTGCGGACGGCATGATTCCGGACTTTGTTGAGAAAAAACTGCGCGCGCGACTGCGCGCCGGGAAGGGAAAATGAGCATAGACATTTCACAAAGAGCGGCGGAGATAAAGCAGTCCGCCACACTTGCAATCACGGCGAAGGTAAAGGAGTTGCGCGCCGAAGGGGTGGACGTCATCGGATTTGGCGCGGGAGAGCCGGACTTTGACACGCCCGGCAACATCAAAGAGGCGGGCATTGAGTCAATCAAAAGCGGCTTCACCAAATACACGCCCGTGGGCGGAACAGCCGAACTGAAAAAAGCCATCACCGAAAGAATCAAACTGGACTACGGGATTGAATATTCACCCGCCGAAGTGATGGTCTCATGCGGCGCAAAGCACACGCTTTACAATGTGGCGCAGGCGGTCTTTAATCCCGGAGACGAAGTAATCGTGCCGTCTCCCTACTGGGTTTCATACCCGGCGCAAATCGCGCTCGCGGGGGCGACGCCCGTCATCGCGGAGACCGCGCTGAAGGACGGGTTCAAACTCACGCCGGGGGGGCTCAAAAAACTCATCTCCCCGAGAACGCGCGCGCTGATATTGAACTACCCCTCAAACCCCACCGGCGCGACCTATGATGAAAAGGAACTCGCGGAAATTGCGGGCGTGGCAACGGAGGCGGGCATATTCATCGTGTCGGACGAGATATACGACAAAATCCTCTACGGCGGCGCGAAGCACACGCCCGTGGCGGCTTTGGGAGACGATGTGAGAGAAAACTCCATCCTTGTGAACGGGGTTTCAAAATCGTATTCAATGACCGGCTGGAGAATCGGATATGCGGCGGCGAATGCGGATGTCATATCGGCTATGTCGCGCATACAGGGGCAATGCACTTCAAACCCGCCTTCCATGGCGCAAGTCGCCGCCGCCGAAGCGCTATCCGGCAGTCAGGAAGTTGTGGAGAGGCGCGCGGAGGAGTTTGAACGCAGAAGGGATTTTATAGTTTCGCGCGTCCGGGAAATAGGGTTTGAGTGCCTTACACCAAGCGGCGCGTTCTACATCTTTCCGTCCGCCGGAAACTTCATCGGTAAAAAGTTCGGAGACGGCGAAATCAAAGACAGCGTTACGCTTGCGGAGTTTCTGCTCAATCAGGCAAAGGTCGCCGTAGTTCCGGGCGTGGAGTTCGGAATGGAAAACCATCTGAGAATCTCCTACGCCACATCAATGGAAAACATAGAAGAGGGAATGGTCAGGATAGAAAAGGCGCTCGCCCTGCTCTCCTGACAATGCCCCTGAAAGCCGCAATCCCCATCAGTTTGACCGGAAGGTTCGCCGCTCTCGGACGCAAAGCGCTTCGGGGCGCGGAGTTGTGGGCGGAGTATTCCGGCGCGGAACTGCTTGTTGAAGATGACGGAAGCGACCCGGAAAAAGCGGCTGAATGGACGGCGCATTTCTGCCGCAACAGAACGGTTGACGCAGTTTTCGGACCGTATTCAAGCAGCCTGTGCCTTGCCGCCGCGCGCGCCGCGCACGCCCTCGGCGGAACGCTCTGGAATCATGGCGGGGCGTCCGATGAAATCACGCAATACGGCAATGTGGTGAGTTGCATAACGCCCGCAAGCCGGTATTTCGTTCCGGTTGTTGACATGCTCAAGCGGGCGGGGAAGAAAAAGGTTGCCGTGGCGGAGGCGGAGGGAAGCGGATTTTCAGGCATGGTCGCGGGCGGAGCGGCGAGGCGCGGAGCGGATTTCGGGATGGACATTCAGAGGGTCGCTTATGACCCCGCCGCGGGGGCGGAGCGGGTTTTGAATGCCGCAAGAGGAGCGGACGCGCTTCTTGCTGTCGGAAGAATGGAAGATGACATCGCGCTTGCGGAAAGGGTTTTCTCAATGAGGGAAAGGCCGGAGTTTCTGTGCTTTGTCGCGGCGGGAGTGGATGAGTTCGGCAAGGTATTTGCAGACCGGTGCGAGGGCGTTTTTTCAGTGAGCCAGTGGGAGGAGGAAACATCGCCTGAGGCGGAGTTCGGCCCCTCCGGAGCGGAGTTTGCGGCAATGTTTGCGGAAAGGAACGGACACCACCCGGACTATCCCGCCGCGCAAGCGTTCAACATAGGGCTCATAGCGGAAAAGTGCGCGATTGAAAATGCGGGCGAAGATGACAAAGCCCTCCGGGAAACGGCAAAGAGACTGGACTTTACGACCTTCTACGGGAGGTTCAAAACGGACGGGCGCGGAAATCAGATTGGCCACAGTATGGCGGTTACGAAGTGGAAAGACGGTAAAAGGGTTGTGGTGGAGCCGATGGGATTCGAACCCACGACCTCAACACTGCCAGTGTTGCGCTCTCCCGACTGAGCTACGGCCCCCTAGGGTGAAGTTGTAGAATAACAGGAAACCGCCGCTTTGCCGACCGGTTTTTTGTGGAGGTGAGCGGGCTCGAACCGCCGACCTCCGGCTTGCAAAGCCGGCGCTCTCCCAACTGAGCTACACCCCCTGACGGAAAATCTCACAAACAGTTCCATTGGGCCCAGATGGATTTGAACCATCGACCTCACCCTTATCAGGGGTGCGCTCTAACCGGGCTGAGCTATGGGCCCTTGCAAGGCGGTAAAGTGTATAAACAATCGGCTGTGGTGTCAAAACAGGGCTCAAAGGGACAGACCCGCCGCTTTTTCAGACAATATGGAACCCGTTTGTCCACAGCGCCATGGCGACCGTCTGAAGAATTGCAAACACCAGCAGGGTCGCCCAATACAGAACGCCGCCCTTTTTGATTGTGTGCGCAAGAATCATAAAAACGGGGAAAACTACAAGGCAGTAGCGCGACATTGAAAATGTGGCGAACGACAAAGTTGAAAGGGGAAACAGTATAAGCATCATGGAATAGACAAACAGGGAAATCTCCGTCTTCCTGAACCCTTTGACCAGATAATAAAGGCAGTAAATTGAAATTACGGCGCCAAGAACAGCTCCGGGAATAATGTTGTCCCACCCAAGCAGGCTGTAGGAGTTGATGTCAAGCCACGACTGCGCTATGCCCTGATGAGAACCGAACAGGGAATCCCAGAGAGACCACAGCGGGTTTGTCAAAGAGCCTCCCCATGCGGACTGGGATTGGGCCAGAGCAAGCGGGTTTCCCGTAACGGAATAGCATATAAGAGCAAAAATGAGCGTCCCCAGCGGCAGAATGCCGAGAAACAGAAAATCGGGACGTATATTTCTTATTCTGTAATTTTTTTGTGAAAGGTATTCCAGCAACAGGGGAACGGCGAGAAAAAGCCCAACTGAACGGGTTAAAGCGGCGCATCCTCCGAGCAGGCCGGCGGCAAGCCAGTTGTTTCTGCGGGCAAAGTAAACGGACGCAATGGAAACAAGGGCGAAAAGCGACTCGGTGAGAATTGCGGAAAAATAAAAAGCGGAGGGAAAAAGGAACATAAAGAGAACCGCCTTTTTTCCCGTTTCGTGCCCCGCCCGCATCCCAACAAGTTTGTAGAGAAACCATGCGGCGCCAATCAGCGCCAGATTGGAAACAACAATTCCTCCGGCAAAATTTCCGAAGATCAGGCCGGGTCCCCATTTTATTAAAAGCGGATACAGGGGAAAGAAGGCATATGACACATATCCGCCAGCGGCCTTTTCGGCAACATACCAGTTTTCCGCGATTGTCAGATACCATCTGGAGTCCCACACTCCCCATATATCCAGCCATGCCTGCCCCGTGCCGAGTATGCCGTACTGGGCTATGGGCCCCGCGGTTTGAAACTCTCCGATAAAAGCCCTTGCAAGAACTCCCGTGACCGTCAGAAAAACCCTTGTAGTGACAAAAAGAATAAGAATGTAACGAAGCGCATCCCTTGAGTTGCCGGACTTTGATTCCTCTAACTCCGTAGAGACAGAATCTCTCTTCACTGCGGCGGCTTCACCGCCTTCCGAGCCCGGAGAGTCATTCACCCGCCGCCGTTTTTTAATCCTGTTTTTTTTACCCATTGGATGAAGGCGTGATTATAACACAGGGGGTCTTATTTTTTGGTCAAATGCCAACCGTTGCCCACCGGGCAGGGATAAAACTTCAGAGACACCCCCCTTTTGCGCTTTGCATCCACCATGCGCCGCGCCTCCCCTTCAGTGGGATATATGTCCTTATTGCCGCCCTCGGCGCCCGTGCAGTGCTCGCAAGTCCTGCCCGGCGCGCGGTCTCCGGGGCCTATGTGAAAGTAGCCGCACAACTCGCAAGCATAGGGAACAAGGTCGTATCCAAACTCCGCTTTCGCGTAATCCGCCCCCTCAAGAGCCTCGCTGCGGGAATTGTATTCGGTAAGCGGGCCGTTCACACCGTAGCATGTCTTGCTCTTTCGTTTCATTCGGGGTGATTATACATCATGGCGGATTGACATCATAACATTATGACGCTACCCTGTTTTTACAGGAGGCGTGAATATGGAGAAAAGAACGGACACAAAGAGAACAACCGTCTATCTTGACGCGAAACTTGCCCGTGAACTTCGCCTGATAGCCGCGGGAAACGACACTTCAGTTTCCGCTCTTATCAACGAAGCGGTCAGAGACTGCCTTGCCGAAGATGTGGATGATTACGCTGTCAGCAGAAAAAGGGAAAGAGAAAAGGCGATACCTTTTGACGAGGTTGTAAAAGACCTGAAGAAACGTGGCAAGATATAAAATCATAATCCGGGCGTCCGCTGCAAAAGAGTTGGCCTTAATTCCGCACCGGAGAACAAGAGAAAGGATAATCGGGAGAATCGGTTCCCTTGCGGACGACCCGAAAACGGGAAGCGGAATTAGGAAACTGTCAGTCAGCGACTTCCATTACAGGGCAAGGCAGGGTGTTTACAGGATTATCTACAAGGTGGATGAGGATGAAAATGTTGTTACGGTAACAAGGATACGCCACAGAAAAGACGCATACAGGAAGAATTTGCACTAATGATGACACAGCCGGTTTGCACAATCATAGCGGGGCCTAACGGGGCGGGGAAAACCACCTTTGCGATGGAGTTTCTGCCGGAGACCGACTGCAATGTTTTCCTGAACGCCGACATGATAGCCACGGCGCTGTCGCCTCTTGGCACAAACGAACAGCATTTGCTGAAAGCGGGAAAACTGTTTCTTAAGGAAGTTGAGGAGTGCATAGGGAGGAGAGAGTACTTTGCCTTTGAGACAACTTTATCCGGCACGGCGCATTTGACGAGAATCCGCAGGATGATTGAAGATGGCTGGCGGGTTAACATGGTTTATCTGTGGATACCGAGCGCGGAAACTTCGCTAAACAGGGTTCGCCAGCGCGTCCGGCAGGGCGGGCACAATGTGCCGGAGAGAGACATACGCAGACGTTACGGCAGAACTTTGAGGAATCTGTTCACTTATGCGCCGGTTTGCAGCGAGATTGAGTGTCTGGACAGCTCCACGAAAGAGAGAAGACTTATCTTCAAACAGAGGGGAAAAAGTGTTACGGTATCGGACAGGGAGTTATACAATAACCTGAAACGGGAGGCGGAGATGAAAGAAGAGACCGGAGCAAAAGAAAGCGTTGGGGAATACACAGCGGATACGGATAAACCTCAAAACGGCGCAAAGCGCCACATAGGCGATGTGGACACGGAGTTTATTCTCCAGTGCTGGGAGCGCGGGGTTGCCAAAGAACTGGAACGGAAACGCAAACTTGGCTATGACGCCATTATCGTGAAGAACGACATCATAATGAAGCTGCATCCGGACGGGAGCATGACGGAGATTTGTCCGGTGGACGGGAAGAGCGAGTAGAGTGGCAAACAGCA
>JAPOUR010000043.1 GCA_026708565.1 Candidatus Dadabacteria bacterium | reverse complement strand
CTATCATCAAAACTTTGGTATGTATGCATTGATGAAAGATGCGAAAGTTGTTGAACTTTTCACAAGCTGGCAAGATGCCCGTAAGACAGCCAAACTTCTCTATGAAGAAGAGCCGTTTTCTATTCAGAAGGTAGAGAAGGGAGACATTATTGATTTAGGATTCTACTCCCATGCCGTTCTTTAGTGGTCTTATTAGTCCAAGAAAGCAGATTCTCATTGATGTTTTACTTGGACGCCCTTCTGTTGCTCCCAATCATAAATCCTCTTATGTTGCACTTGTTGACACCGGAGCTACAATCACATGTATTTCTCCGAAAGTGATAAAAAATTTGAAGTTAACCCCTGTGGGTAAAAATCCTATTCAAGCAGCTACGCAAAAGACAAACACCAACCTTTACCATGTCAGTTTTCACATTCCTATTGCCCAAGCACAGGGGAAAAATCTCAAAATTCATTTTCACTCAAATTCTAACATGCAAGTAGCAGAGATTATACAACCGCCCGACTATGATGTTTTGTTGGGGATGGATGTTCTTGAGACCTGTTCTCTCTTTATTGCTAGCGGTAGATTTACCCTCGGTTACTAACCAACCTTCCCAAAAGCGGCAGTAGCCCGTGCTCTCTATTGTGGACGGAATGGACACAATGCAAGGCGCGGTTTCTCCGAATGTTGCATTGCCGTCCATCGTGTCCATACTATCCATCGGCGGGCGGCGGAGCCGCCCACCCGTCATTCCGTGCTACGACACGGAATCCAGAGAGGGTGGGGCAGAGCGGCATTTATATAGTGTTCTTACAGTCATTTTGGGCTTGAAATCCGTATTGTGTCTCTCTCTTGACACATAAACTATAACGCTATACACTATGCCATTATGAATAACACGAGGACACCGGGGGACATTCTCCTCAAGGATTACTTGGAGCCGAAGGGCATTTCTCAGAACTACATTGCTCGCGCAATCGGAGTGTCGCCAAGGGCTATCAACCAGATAGTTCTTGGCAAGCGTGCCATTACACCGAAGATGTCAATTCGCTTGGGAGCATTCTTTGGGCAACCGGACGACTTCTGGCATAGCCGTCAGACCGAATACGAGTTTGCTTCTCTGAATGAAGAAAAGGAGCGCTTGGTTTCTTCTATTACTCCTTTCCTAATTCCGGTGGATAGTGGAATTGATAGACGCCTCCTTAGAGAGCCTATGTCTATGCCTCTGTCTGAGAGTCGGGAAGAAAAGGGCAGTAGGTATTCAGATATAGGTAGTTCAAGTGTCCAAAGATATGGAAGCCACCACAATACTGAATCTGATTTTAACCCAGTGGGTGCGAGGGAGAGGGCTGAAATAGAGGCTTTTAGAGAAGGGTGTTCTTGGGATGAAGCCAAGGCCGCCGGAGAAAGTGCTGTTGCTAATGAGTATAAGAGATTCAAGAATGGTTTTTATATCAAGTGGGAAGTTGCTTCCCCTGAGGCGTCAGCCGCCGCATGGAAGGCAATTGCTTCTGCTGTTAAGAAAGCAAAAAAAGAAGCGGAGACTGGATATGAGTCATGTGTGGCAGAAGCAGAAGTATGGGAGAAGTATGGGTATCCGGAAAAGGCTGAAGAATGTAGGCAGAACGCTTCAAAGTTATATGATTGGAAACCTCAAAATCCAATAGAAGACATGGGGCAAGGGGCGTATGTTGCTACATTGCAACAGGGGAAGACCAGAGCGGAGGCTGAGGCTGCTAAGTGGAAAGTGGAGGCTACGGAATATGCAAAAATGGGAAATTCGGAACAATCTGCCCGGATGAGAAAGTTTTACATTGATTGTAAATCTGAAGTAGTCAAGCAAAAGAAATATATTACCGAATTAAAAAGAGGAAAGAGGAAAAAAGAATCTTTAATTCTTGCTTGGAGAGCAAAAGCTACTGAATATGAAAAAGAAGGAGAGCATGTAGACGCTAATTACTGGAGAGCCAGAGCTGATAAGTCTGAAAAATATGAATTTGGGGTACAACCGACTGAATGGTGGTGAGATGTCTTTGCGGGGAATTTGAAAATGGAATTTGTGCGGACCGTTATACTTGTGATATTGTGGGTTTTGGGCTCCATTGTTGCTCTGGTTGTTGGCCTAAATATTCTGGCGTTCCTTGTAGAAAATCATCCCAAGGCATTGGTTGTGATTTTCATTGGTTTCATCGCCTTTTTCCTGATTTACAAGCCGATTATAAGGCGTAGAGAGAAAAGAGAACAGCAAGAAAGAGAGAGGCGAGAAGAGAGGATTCGTCAACAGAAAATCCAGCAGCAACGGGAAGAAAAAGAACAACAAAAAGCATGGGATTCCTTTGTAAAGCGGGGGGATGAGGCATTTGAGAGGAAAGACTATGAGAGGGCAATCAAATACTATAAAGAGGCAGGCGAAATCAACCGTACTTTTGAGTTGTCCGAGCGTTTGGAAAAGAAAATCGCTAAAGTGGAAGTGGCATTGGCGAGAGAAAGAGGCATTTATATAAGGTTTCTTCCCACCGGCAAGGAAGTTGATATAATAAAGCCCGAAGAACAAGTCCGGCAGAAGTACATCAAGCAACTCGTTGAAGATTACAGGTATGACATAGAGAGCATAAAGATTGAAGTCGCAGTACAAATAGGGTCAAGTAGTACTCGTTGCGATATTGCCATCTTTGATGGTGGAAAAATAGTTGGCATTGTGGAAACAAAGTCTTGGAACACCAAACTTACCAAGAAACGCAGGGATCAGTTGGAAAGTTACATGAGCGCAACTCCTACCTGTAAGTGGGGAGTGCTAACAAATGGAGATAAAGAACTTTGCGGATACCGAAATTTTACAACCGGAGAAATACACTGGGGTAAGAAAATCCCAAAGGGTCCAAAGTTAGACACAATAAGGTTAACAACCAAGATGGATAATGGTTACGATGTTTGGCGTGGTGTTCTCTCCTCCCGTTTTACACCATGTGCAGGGACAAAGAAGAGAGAGGATGAGTTTTTATTGGATATTCTTTCCACGCCCCTCTCTTTTGACTTTCAACATTCTGCGCAACAGGCGCGAGACAACCTGAAACGGCTTGCCGAAAAGAAATTTTAACCCCCAACCCCTCTGAATTCCGTGTCGGAGCACGGAATGACAGGTAAGCGGCTCTACCGCCCGCCTTCTACTTCAAAAATTCTTCCGCAGTTATCCCCGCCTGCTGTAGAATCGCTCTTAATGTGCCCTCAGGCATATCTCCCGGATGATTAGGAATGGTGGTATATCTGTCGGTTGCGGGATTATGCCATATCTCATGAGACCCTGCCGCCTGTCGGTCAAATTCAAAACCCAACTGCCGCAATCGCTTGACTATCCGGCGGTATTTGAAACCGGCAAGTCTGCCCATCAGATTCCCACAATCAAAGGGTAATCAAATGAATCTTTAATGTCCGAAAGGCTGCTGACTTCCTGCTTACTTGCCTGAGCCTCTACCAGTTTCTTTGCCACATCACGGGCAATTTCAACAGTCTCAGTAACAGTACGCCCCTGAGCAACAAGCCCCGGAACTTCATCGCTGGTTGCCAGATAAACCCCTTCGGGCAACTTTTCAATGTGCAAATTGATTATTCTTTCCATCGTTTTCTCCGTTCATCAGGTTCTCAAGTTTACTTTCAGAAGACGGGGATGTCTATATTGTCCACAAAGTCCGCAATGTCCATTGGCGGCAAGCGGGCGGGATAACACCCGCAAAGTTTGACCTTCCCCGCTCCCCGTGTATCCTTAAACCCGTTTTCAGCGAGACACCCATGAAAGTAACCATTGAAGACAGCAGCTCCACCGAAAAGAAGATAAATGTCTCAATTCCCGCCGAAACCGTGCGCCTTGAGCGCGAGGGGATTGTCAGAGACCTTATGCGCAACGCCAAGGTTGACGGGTTCAGACAAGGCAAAGTGCCGGAAGCGGAAATAAACCGCCTCTTCGGAGACAAAATCAAACAGGAACTCCTATCCAATCTGATTACAAACAGTTTCCCGGACGCGCTGAAAGAGGTTTCCGCAGAACCCGTAAGCAGACCCTCAATCACACCCGGAGTTATTGACGGAGACAATGAGTTTTCCTACTCCGCCGTGTTTGATGTGCTTCCCGCCTTTGAACTGCCGCAGTATAAAGGGCTCGCTCTCAAACAAAGCCCCGTGTCAGTCGCCCCCGCAGATGTTGAGGCGGCAATGAAACAAATCACCGAAAACGCCGCGACTGTTGAGCCGGTTTCAGAAGCCCGCCCGTGCGCCGCCGGGGATGTTGTTGAGGTTGACTACAAGGGAACTGTGGAAGGCGAAACCATTGAAGGGCTTGAAAACAAGTCGGTCAGATTTCTTCTCGGCAACGGAAGCCTCGTTGAAAACTTTGAGAAAAACATTACCGGAATGTCGGCGGGAGAAGAGAAAGAGTTTGAAGTCGCCTATCCCGAAGACTTTCAAATCAAAGAGGCGGCGGGCAAATCCGTCCTGTTCAACCTGAAAGTGAACACCGTTTTTGACAGAACAGTTCCGGAATTGAACGATGAATTCGCCAAGAAAATCGGAGCGGAAAACATTGCCGAACTCAAAAACAACATAGAAAAGGATATGACGGCGCGTCTTGAAAACCTCAGGGACAGAAGTCTGGAAGAACAAATCTGCTCCCAACTCGGAGAGGCGGCGAAGTTTGAAATACCGGAGCGGATGGCCGCCGAAGAGAAAAGCAGACTTGAAAGCGAATTGAAAAAAGATTTTGAAGCTCGCGGCGGGAAAGAGTTCAAGATTGACGAAAAGATGGCGGAAACCCTCGCAAACAAGGCGCGGGAAAATGTGAAACTGTCTCTGATTGTAAATAAAATCGCCGAAACCGAATCCATAGAAGCGACCCAGAAAGACCTTGATGAGCGGTTCTCCTCAATCGCCGCCGGGGCGGGGGCGACACCGGAACAGGTCAGAGAGTATTACGAGAAAAACAGACTGCTCAACGGCCTTAATTCTCAGGTGGTCAGCGCAAAAGTGCTGGAGTTCATACGGGACAATTCCACAATTACGACCGAAGAACCCGCAAAATCAGATTGACATTAACACCCTCAAAATAATAGAATGAGCATCGGGAGTGAGTAAATGTCCACCTACGTTCCATTTGTTGTGGAGCAGACCGGGAGGGGCGAGCGTTCCTATGACATCTTTTCCCGTCTCCTCAGAGACAGGATAATTTTCATAGGTTCCGCCATAGACGATGCGGTCGCCAACCTTGTCATTGCTCAACTTATGTTTCTTGAGTCGGAAGATCCGGACAAGGCAGTGCACCTTTATATCAATTCGCCGGGGGGGCATGTTACGGCGGGGCTCGCCATATACGATACAATGCAGTATGTCCGCAACGAGGTTTCCACAATGTGCATAGGGCAGGCGGCAAGCATGGCGGCGGTTCTGCTCGCGGGCGGCGCGGCGGGGCGTAGGCACGCGCTTCCGCACTCAAGGATAATGATCCATCAGGTTCTCGGCGGGGTTCAGGGGCAGGCGAAAGACATAGAGATACACGCCAACGAAATTTTGAGAATGCGCAAGGAACTCAACGGCATTTTGGAGTCTCATACCGGGCAGACGCTTGAGAAAATTGAAAAGGACACCGACAGAGACCACTTTATGAGCGCGGAACAGGCAAAGGAATACGGCATAGTGGACTCCATAATGACAATGAGAGAGCCGCTTCGCAAAGCGGCGGGGGCGGAGGAATGAAGCGCGGCGGCAGGGAAGTGAGCCAGGTCTGCTCGTTTTGCAGCAAGGGGAAGAGCGATGTGTCAAAACTCATCGCGGGCCCCAATGACGTTTATATCTGCAACGAGTGCATAGACCTGTGCAATGAAATAATCCGGGAGGAGGAAGAGAAGGAGCGGAGCGGAACCGGCTACACAAAAGCCAAAGGGACGGCATCCAAAGACTCTCTTATGACCCCGTCCGAGATCAAGCGGTTTCTTGATGAATACGTCATCGGGCAGGAACACGCAAAGAAGGTCATATCGGTTGCGGTGCACAACCACTACAGGCGCGTTGAGGCTGCGGAATCGGCGGCGCTGAAGGGGAAATCCTCCGAAGAGGTTGAGATACAGAAAAGCAACGTGATGCTCATCGGCCCCACGGGTTCGGGAAAAACGCTGATAGCGCAGACGCTTGCGAAAATCCTCAAAGTTCCCTTTGCCATAGTTGACGCCACCTGCTACACGGAGGCGGGCTATGTGGGCGAGGATGTGGAAAACATGATAGTGAGCCTCCTTCAGGATGCGGACTACGACATAGAAAAGGCGTCAAAGGGAATCATTTATATTGACGAGATAGACAAACTCGTCCGCAAAAGCGGCGACAGCCCCTCAATCACGCGCGATGTGTCGGGCGAGGGAGTGCAGCAGGCGTTGCTCAAGATCATGGAGGGCGCGAAAACAAACGTGCCTCCGAAAGGCGGAAGGAAACACCCTCAGCAGGATTTCGTTCAGGTGGACACCACCAACATACTGTTTATATGCGGCGGGGCGTTTTTCGGCCTTGAGGATATTATCAGGCGGAGGAAGGGGAAAAACTCCATCGGTTTCGGCTCAGCCGTTGCCTCCGGGGAGGCGGGCGCGGAAAACGTTTCCATAATGCGGGATGTGCAGATGGAAGACCAGATTGAATACGGGCTGATACCGGAATTTGTGGGGAGAGTTCCCGTCATTGCGACCCTTGATGAACTGGGCGAGGAATCTCTTGTGAGCATTCTTACAAAGCCGCGCAACGCGCTTGTGAAGCAGTATGCCAAACTTATGCAGCTTGAGGGTGTTGACCTTGAGTTTACGGACTCCGCGCTCCGCCTGATAGCCAAGGAGTCAATAAAACGCAAAACCGGCGCGCGCGGTCTGCGCTCAATCATTGAGTCCATAATGCTGGATGTTCTTTATGAAGCGCCCTCCGACAAATCGCTCAACCGCTGCGTTATAACCGAAGAGGTTATAAAGGGCGAGGGCAAGCCGCTGTTCCATTACAATCTCCGCAAGAAGACGGCGTCTTAAAAGCCGCGCGGTCTTTCCATATCCCCGTTTTCGTGTAAGGTAGGTGCCTGACCATTGCGCGGGGCGGTTAGCTCAGTGGGAGAGCGCCTGCCTTACAAGCAGGAAGTCACTGGTTCAATCCCGGTACCGCCCACACACCCCCTGCGGCAAAGGCGGAAACGGCGTCGTAGCTCAGTCTGGTTAGAGCGCTGCCCTGTCAAGGCAGAGGCCGCGGGTTCAAGTCCCGTCGACGCCGCCACAAAAATGAATGATATTCCCTCCGTCCGCTCCCAGATAGAGATTCTCAAGAGCCCGCCCTCGTGGACGCGCCTCGTCCGTCCGTGCCGGGCGGGAGACGGAATCGTCCGTCTTTCGGACGAGCGCAGAAAGTCTCTCCGCGCCCTGTTTGACGGGGCGCGCCCCGCGCTCTCCGCTCTCTCTTTCGTTCCCGCTTCGGGGGCGGCAAGCAGAATGTTTGCCCGCCTCGCTTCGGGAGACCCGGACGCGGTTGCAAGGTTTGCCGGAAACATTGAAAAGTTCGCCTTTTTTGACGACCTGAAAATTGGCGCGGAACGTCCCGATGCGGAGGAAATTGTCCGCGCCGCGCTTTCCGCCGGGGGCCTCGGATACTCGGACATTCCCAAGGGGCTGGTTAAGTTTCACCGCTACGGGGACGGACGGGCGGACGCTTTTGAAGAGCACATAAACGCCGCCCGCCTTTATTCGGACGGGGTTCATTTCACAGTTTCACCCCGGTTTCCGCAGGATGAAAAACGGCGGCTTGAAGCCGGGGGGGATGTTTCCTTTTCCGTTCAGGACCCCGCCACGGACACGGTTGCCCTGTGGGAAGACGGCGATCTGGTTACGGACGATTCGGGCGAAACGGTTTTCCGCCCTTCGGGGCACGGGGCGCTTCTGGGCAATCTGAACCGCCTGAAAGCGGATGTGATTTTCATCTCAAACATAGACAATGTGTCGCGCCGCGACCGCGAGCCGGGGCCGGAGGCGCACAGAAAGGAACTTGCGGGGCTTCTGGTTGAACTCTCATCCGCCGCGCCGCCGGAACGCCCGGTGAGGGTGTGCGGCGTGATACAAAACACGGGCGAGCCGGGCGGCGGGCCCTTCTGGGTTCGGGACGATTCGGGGGATGAGAGGCCGCAAATAGTTGAGGCGGCGCAGGTTGATTTTTCAGACCCCTCCCAGCGGGATATATGGCGGAGCGCGACCCATTTCAATCCCGTTGACATGGTTTGCCGCAAGGGGGGCTTTGACCTTGCCCGCTATTCGGACGGCTCTTTTATGGTTGTTGACAAGACCCTCGGCGGGCGTCCCATAAAGGCGCTTGAGATGCCGGGGCTGTGGAACGGGGCAATGGCGGGATGGGAAACGGTTTTTGTGGAAATTCCCTCCGGGAGTTTTAATCCGGTGAAGGAAGTTTTTGACTTGTTGCGCCCTTGCCATCAGGATTTGAGAGATGAGTAACGACCGGGAACAAAAGACGGGCGGCGGGTCAAAGCGAAGGACAGGCGGCAGACCGGAACGGAAGGCGGGCGACAGACCGGAGCGAAGGTCTGGTGGCAGACCCGACAGGAAGGCGGGCGACAGGCCTGAGCGAAGGGGGAGTGGCAGGCCAGACAGGAGAGAGGGCGACAGGCCTGAGCGAAGGGCAAGTGGCAGGCCAGACAGGAGGTCGGGCGACAGGCCGGAGCGAGGTGCAAGTGGCAGACCCGACAGAAGGGTGGGCGACAGGCCGGAGCGAAAGACGGACGGCGAGCCTGAGCAGAAGCCGCGCGAGTTGCGCACAGTTTATCTACTTCTTGCCGGCGGCGCGGGCAGAAGGTTGTGGCCGTCCTCGCGCGATTTGCGCCCCAAGCCCCTTTTGCGCCCCGATTTTGAGATGTCGCTTCTGGAAAGCGCCGTATCGCTGATTAACTCGTGCGAGCATTCGCCGGAGGTTACCGTGCTGGCGGGCGCGGCGCAGGAAGAGGCTTTCCGCTCCCACATTGACGGCATGGACACCGGCGGGGCGCGGGTTCGTCTCTCCTGCGAGCCGGTGTCTCGAAACACCGCGCCCGCGATCGCGCTGGGGGCAATGCGCGCCCTTGACCTTGCCGGGGAAGAGGATGATGAGGATGCGGACGTGGTGGTTGCGGCTCTTCCGTCCGACCATTTTGTGGGCGACAACAAAGAGTTCAAAAGGGCGCTTTCCGCCGCCGTCTCCGCCGCGAAGAAAGGGTCTATTGCCGTTATCGGGGTTCAGCCGACCCGTCCTGAAACCGGATACGGATACATAAAAAGGGGGGCTGCGGCGGGCGCGGGTGTTTTCAATGTGGGCGGTTTCACCGAGAAGCCGGATGCCGAAACAGCCGCCGGGTATGTGGAAGACGGCTTTTTGTGGAATTGCGGCATATTCGTTTTCAGGGCGCGCGTTATGATTGATGAGATCAAAAAGCATGCCCCCGAAGTTTTCGCCGCAGTGCGCGGGGCGGTTTCAAAGCAGGATTCCTACGGCCTTCCCGACAGGCAACGTTACGCTCGCTCGCTGGACATTTCCATTGATTATGCGGTTATGGAGAAGACGGATTTGGGCGCGGTTGTTCCCGCCGGTTTTGAGTGGAGCGATGTCGGCTCGTGGCGGGCGGTTTATGACATTCTTAAAAAGGGGAAGGGGGGCAATGTTGTCAAGGGGGATGCGGTTGTTGAGAACTCTGAAGACTGTCTTGTGCTTGCGGGCGGCGGCCGCTTGGTCGCTGCGGGCGGGTTGAAAGACATTGCCGTTGTGGACGAGGGAGACGCGCTGCTGGTTGCGGACATGAACAGCCCGGAGAGCGTCAAGGCGTTGGCAACGCGGCTTGCGGCGGACAAGAGGCCGGAGGCGTTCCTTCCCGCGCAAAGGGAATATAAGTGGGGCGCGGAAACGGAGATTGAGAGCGGGGAGGGGTTTTCCGTCCGGGGTGTCAGCGTCAAAAAGAAGATGGAGTATGAGCCGGGCGGCGCGGGTCATATTCTTGTGCTTGAGGGCGAAGCGGTTGCCTCGCTTGCGAGCAAGAGCGTCCGGTTGTCCGCGGGGGATATGGTTGAGATTCCGGACGATGTTTCCGCGCGTTTCAAAAACGGCGGCGTTTCCGTGCTCCGTCTGCTTGAGGTGTCTTTCAAGCGGGAGGGGTAGCGGGGTTTATTGTGATTGCGGCGTTTGGTGTAGAATAGGGTTTCTCTACGGGAGAGGTGGCCGAGTGGTCGAAGGCGCTCGCCTGCTAAGCGAGTATACCTCACAAGGGTATCAAGGGTTCGAATCCCTTCCTCTCCGCCAGAAGGTTGGTTTGCAACAAAAGATGAAAAGAGCGGTTTCCATATTCGCGGTGGTTGCCCTTGTTGCAGGGTTTCTGCTGGTGAAAAATCAAACTGACACTCCCGTAAAGGTTGTTCTGATGTCCGAGGTTAAGTGGGAGCAACTTAATCCCGCTCGCGGTGACAAGAGCCCGAAATCCGGCGCTCTTTGGGGCGACCGCACCGGCACCGGGCCGTCGGGCTTTCTCGTTAAATTTGTGGACGGCTTCAGGTCGCCGCCTCATATTCACAATGTCGCCTACCGGGGAGTGGTTATTGAGGGTTCCATCCACAACAGTGCTCCTGATGCGGAGGAGGTGTGGATGTCGCCGGGCTCTTTCTGGACACAGCCTGCCGGAGGCGCCCACATTACCGCCGCCGGAGGCGGCAACGCCATGGCTTACATTGAAATTGAAGAAGGGCCGTATCTCGTTCTCCATGTCGGGGAGGCATTTCAGAGCGGAGACAATCCGGTTAATCTGGACGCATCAAGCATCGCTTGGGTCAGTCGGCCCGGAGTGTCCGCCTCCGCCGGGTTAAAGACCGCCGCCCTCTGGGGAAGTTCGCAGGACAATCAGCCGGGCGGAGCCCTCGTCAATCTGCCCGCCGGATTTGCCGGAGTGATAAGCAGCCGGGGTTCAATCTTCCGCGCTGTGGTGATACAAGGTCGTCCCAGCCATCAAGCGCCGGGCGAGACCGGCATTAAGACCATGGAGCCGGGCAGTTATTTCGGTTCCGGGGGAGAGTCGGCGCATCTTATATCGTGCGGAACGGAAGAGGGATGCATTCTCTATGTGCGTGCGGAAGGCGGGTTTAATATCATTCCGACACAACCGGAGAAGTAGCCGTTTTTGTTCCCCGTCCCCTCTGGATTACCTTGTCGGAGCAAGGAATGACGGGAAGGGGGGTAAGGAAAACCTTTTGATTTGTTAACCTGTTTTTGTTACGCTCAAAAACAGGAGGTCTTCATTATGTATGAACAACTGAGCAAATTCTCATTTCTCGGCGGGATAGTTTCCATTTTCATCTCTCTTGCCCTGTGGTTTGGCGTGGGAGATAAAGGGGCGGCGGTTTTTGTCGGCCTGTGGGCTCCCACGATGTTCGCGTTTTCAACTTGCGCGCGCAACATGCACAAAGACAAAAGTTGACCGGGGTCTCATACAATTTTTAAGACCGTCGCCGACAAAGTCTGGGCCTTTGATGTTGAATGGGTTCCGGACCCTGCGGCGGGCAGGGTTCTTTACGACCTTCCCGCCACTATGCCCGATGCCGAAGTAATAGGCGAGATGTGGAAAAGAGGCGGGGCGACGGAGGAAGAGCCGAGGCCGTTTCTGAAAACTGTTCTGTGCAGGGTTGTCTCCCTCTCAATGGTCTCCCGCACAGTCTCGGAGGACGGGACGGTCAAGGTCTCGCTTCATTCCATTCCGCAAATCGGGGCGTCTCCGCAGGAGGGGGGCGAACGCCGCATAATCGCCACTTTCCTTGAAGGCGTGGGCAGGCACAAACCGCAGGTTGTCGGCTACAACTCCGTGCGCGCCGACCTGAAAATCCTTGTGCAGAGGGCTGTCATTAACGGGCTGTCCATTCCCGGTTTCGCCCGCAGACCCGACAAACCCTGGGAAGGGGCGGACTACTTTTCCGCCGCAAGCGACTGGAATGTGGACATGATGCAGATTGTGGGGGGCAACAGGTCAACCCCCTCGCTCAATGAGATCGCCCGCCTGTCCGGCATTCCGGGCAAGATGGGCGTTGACGGAAACGAGGTCGCCCCGCTCTGGCTTAAGGGCAAGGTTGACGACATAGTGATATACAACGAATTTGACGCGCTCACCACCTACCTGCTGTGGCTGCGCTTCGCCCGCTTCGGCGGCTTTTTTGACAAAGAGCAATACGAAACCGAACAGGGGCGCGTGAGGGAATTGCTTACGGCCCGCCGCCTTGAGGGCGGCAACAACCATCTTGAGGAATATCTGAAGGAATGGGAGCGGCTTTCCGCCGCCGTTGCCCCGCCTCGCGGGGATTAAAGTTCGTCTCTCAGCAGTTTGTAGTCAATGCTGTCTATGAGCGCCCGCCAGCTCGCCTCAACAATGTTTTCAGACACCCCGACCGTGTTCCACACGGCTTTGCCGTCTCCCGATTCAACCAGCACCCGCACCACGGAGTCCGTTCCCTTGGCGGATGAGACCACCCGCACCTTGTAGTCTTTGAGCCGCACCGAACGTATCGCCGGAAAAAAGCCCTCAAGCGACTGCCGGAGCGCCTTGTCAAGCGCGTTCACGGGGCCGTTGCCGCTTGCCTCCCGCCTCTCAATTTTGCCGTCAACCCGGACGGACACCTCCGCCGAGGAAACCGGCTCGCCGTCTTTTCCCTCGCGGATGACCGAGGTTTTAATGTCTTCCACAAAAAACCGCTTGTTGTAAAGCCCCAGATGTTTTCTCACCAGAAGTTCAAAAGACGCCTCCGCGCCCTCAAACTCATACCCCTTGTTTTCAAGGTTTTTGAGTTCGGCAAGAATGTCTTTAACCCTTTTGTCGGACGGCTCAACGGTTATGCCCGTCTCCGCCGCCTTGGAAACAATGTTCGCCCTTCCCGACAGGTCGGACACCAGAAACCTTCTGCGGTTTCCGACAAGTTCGGGGTTGATATGCTCATAAGTGCCGGGGTTTTTCACCACCGCGCTCGCGTGTATGCCGCCCTTGTGGGCAAACGCGCTTTTGCCGACAAACGCCTTCTTTTTCAGCGGGTTGAGATTGGCAAGGTCATTTATGAAATGCGCCGTTTCATAGAGGTTTTTCAGCCCGCCGTTGCAGCAGTCCATTCCAAGTTTGAGCGACATGTTCGCCATAATTGAGCACAGGTTGGCGTTGCCGCACCGCTCGCCGTATCCGTTCATCGTGCCCTGCACCTGCCGCACTCCCTCCCTGACCGCGTAAAGGGTGTTTGAAACTCCCTGCTCCGTGTCGTTATGGGCGTGAATTCCAAGCGCGGGGTCGCCGCCGAGAAGTTTTCTGATTTCAGCCACCGCGCCCCCGACTTCCCACGGCATTGAGCCGCCGTTTGTGTCGCACAGAATCACGGCGTCCGCCCCGGCGTCAAACGCCGCGCGGCAGGCGGCAAGCGCGTAGTCCGCATTGTTCTTGAAGCCGTCAAAAAAATGCTCGGCGTCAAAAAACACCGTGTCCATCCTCTCCTTCAGGTATCCGACCGAGTCGTTTATCATCGCAAGGTTTTCCTCAAGGGAGGTCTCAAGAACCTCCGTCACATGGAAGTCCCACGCTTTGCCCACCAGAGTCGCCGTGCCGACTCCCGTTTTGAGAAGCGTCTGAAGGTTTCCGTCTTCATCGCACGATACACCCGCGCGCCGTGTGCTTGAAAATGCGCTGACTTTTGACCGCCCGAAATCCATCCCGGCGGCGCGGCTGAAGTATTCGCGATCGCGCTCGTTTGAGCCGGGCCACCCGCCCTCTATGTAGTCCATTCCGAGGTCGGCGAGTTTTTCCGTTATGCGGACCTTCTCGTCCACGGAAAACGAGATGCCTTCCCCCTGAGTGCCGTCCCTGAGGGTTACATCGTATATTTCAACCTTGCGGCTCATTTTCCGCCTCCGCCGAAAAACTCGTCATGCAGGGCGCGGACGGCGGGTTCGGTCTGCTCCTCGCGCACTATGCACGAGATTTTAATCTCCGAAGTGCTTATCATCATTATATTGATTTCCTCCCGCGCAAGTGTTTCAAACATCCTCGCCGCCACCCCGGAATGGGTTTTCATTCCCACTCCTATCAGCGAGATCTTGGATATTTTCTCCTCGGACGCCGTGTGCTGAGCGCCTATGCTTTTCGCCAGTCCGGAGGCCGCGGCGGCGGCCCTTTTGAAGTCTGCGCGCGGAACGGTGAAGGTTACATCGTTGAACCCGTCGTGGCTAATGTTTTGAACTATCATGTCAACGGACACCCCCTCGCGGGCAAGTTCCGAAAAGATAGAGGCCGCCACCCCCGGCTGGTCGGGCACGCGGGCGATGGTGAGTTTCGCCTGATTTTTGTCGGCGCTCACACCCGATATTATCGCCTCTTCCATTGATTCAGCCGTTTCCATGTCGCTTTCCTCCGTAACCAGTGTGCCGCCTCCGCCGGGCGCGTTCATCGGGCGCACGTGAAGGGGAATTGAAAATTTGCTTGCGAGTTCAACCGCTCTGGCCTGAAGAACCTTTGAGCCCGCGCTCGCCATCTCAAGCATTTCCTCATAACAGATTTTATCCAGCTTTACCGCGCTTGCGCACACCGAGGGGTCGGCGGAGAAAATTCCCTCCACATCCTTATACAGTTCGCAGGCGTCCGCTCCGAGAACCGAAGCGATTGCAACCGCCGTCAAATCAGAACCGCCCCTGCCGAGAGTGGTAACGTTGCCCTCCTTGTCAACCCCCTGAAACCCCGCGACCACAACAACCTTTCCCGCCGCAAGGGCTTCCCTTATTCTGCTGTCGTCAATCGCCCGTATCTTCGCCCCGGCAAAGGAGTTGTCCGTAACTATGCTCACCTGATGACCCTGAAATGAGACCGCATCGTATCCGAGGGATTTGATTTTCATGCACAGAAGGCCCGAAGAGACCTGCTCGCCGCTTGAGATAATTACATCAAGTTCGCGCCTGTCCGGCGGGTCCATAACCTGCCGGGCAAGCCCCATAAGGCGGTCGGTTTCCCCTGCCATTGCGGAAACAACCGCCACTATGCCGTCTCCGCCGCGCGCGCGGGCGGCTATGTTTTCCGCCACCTTTGCGATGGACGCAACATCCGAGACGCTCGCGCCGCCGTATTTCTGAACTACAAGACTCAAAGTGTGTGTTTCC
>JAPOUR010000042.1 GCA_026708565.1 Candidatus Dadabacteria bacterium | reverse complement strand
CGCCGGGAGCACACAATGAAACCGCTCATAATGACAGTCCTTCTTGTCTCATCTTTCGCCTTTTTCTCTTACAACATCTACAACCTCATCCGGCTTTTGCGTCTCGGAAAGAAGGAAGACAACCGCCTTGACCGTATCGGCGAAAGGATGAAGCGCGTTCTTATCTACGTTTTCGGCCAGCGGCGGCTTTGGCAGAACTACACCTTTGCCGGAATAGAGCACTTCATGATCTTCTGGGGCTTTATCATCATCTCGGTGGGAACTCTTGAGATATTTGTCGGGGGCCTCTTCTTCCCCGAAACCGGATTCAAACTGCTGCCCGGCGTCTCGCACGACTACTACGAACTTGTGCTGGACATAACTCAGGCGCTTGTCATTGTGGCTTTGGGCATGGGAATTACGAACCGCCTGACTTTCGGAAGAAGGCGCGAGGTGAACGGGCCCGACGCGGTGGTGGTTCTGGGGCTTATCTTCGGCCTTGTAATGACGGCGTTTCTCTACACGGGGGCGCGGCTTGCGCTGGGAGAGGCGCCGGCGGATTTCCTGCCGGTTTCAAGCCTGTTTGCCGGGCTTTTCACCCAGATGACCGCAGGCGGTCAGGTGTTCTGGCGCGAATTTTTCTGGTGGTTTCACGTTCTCATCCTTCTCGGCTTCCTGAACTACCTTCCCTACTCCAAGCACAGCCATGTCTTTACCGCCGCCCTTAACGTGTTCTTTCAAAATCTGGAGCCGCGCGGCGCGCTCGCAAAGATAGATTTTGAAAACATACCGGATGACATAGACCATTTCGGCGCGGGAAAGATAGAGGATTTCAGCTGGAAAGACCTTATGGATTCCTACACCTGCACCGAGTGCGGCCGCTGCACGGACAACTGCCCGGCGTGGAACACCGAAAAAGTGCTTTCCCCGCGTGATGTTGTTGTAAAACTCAGGCACTACCTCTCAAGCGAGGGCAAGGAGATGGCAGACGGCGCAATAGCCGCCGGGGAAGGCGCGGAACTGGCGTCAACCGAGTGGGTAACCCCCGAAGAGATATGGGCGTGCACAACCTGCAATGCGTGCGTGGAGCAGTGCCCGCTGTTTATAGACCAGATGGGCAAGATAGTGGATATGCGCCGCTACCTGACGCTTGAGGGCAAACTTACCGGCACGGCGACCCGCACCCTTCAGAAACTCCAGACCCACGGCAACCCGTGGGGCTTTGACGGCGAGGAAAGGGCGGCGTGGCTGTCCGGCATGGACGGCGTCCGGATTCTCGGAAAAGACCTTGAGAGCGCGGAGCCGGTGGATGTTGTTTACTGGATGGGCTGTTTCGGGGCATACGACCCCCGCGGACAGCAGGTTTCAAAGGCGGTTGTGGAACTCCTCGTGAAGGCGGGCGTTGATTTCGCCGTAATGGGGCCGTCCGAAACATGCAGCGGAGACCCGGCGAGAAGGCTCGGCGAGGAGGCTCTCTATCAGGAACTCGCGTCTCAAAACGTTGAGGCGATGAACGATTTGGGAGTTAAAAAGATACTCACCAACTGCCCGCACTGCTTCAACACCATCAAGAATGAGTATCCGCAGTTCGGCGGCGAGTATGAGGTGGTCCACCACACCGATTTTCTGGTTGAACTGGTAAAGCAGGGGAAACTCACTCCGGGCGGCGGAGCGGGGGAAAAGGTTACCTACCACGATTCCTGCTACATAGGCAGATACAACAACATTTACGACTCTCCGCGCGAGATACTGAAATCCATATCGGGCATAGACCTTGTTGAGATGAAACGTTCCGGGCGCAACAGTTTCTGCTGCGGCGCCGGAGGCGGAAAGATATGGATGGAGGAAGAGGCTCCGAGGGTCAACTGGAACAGGTTTGAGGAGGCCGAACAACTCAAGCCCGACACCCTTGCCACCGCATGCTATTTCTGCAACACCATGTTTGAGGACGCCGCCAAATTCAAAGGCAAATCCGAAGATATTCAGATAAAGGATGTCGCGGAAATTCTAAGGGATTCGGTAAACGGCGCGGGTTCCGGGTAGGCGGTTTTTACGCCATGCGGACAGAAAACCATCTTCCGTCCGCCGTGCTTCTTGATTCCGGAGGCGGCTGGCTCGGAGACGGGGACGGCGGCTGTCTGATATTCAGCAAGCCCGAATTTACAATTTTTTCAACGCCCGGCGGGGCTGTTCTGGAAGGCGGCGGAAAAAGACTGGAAATAAGCGGCGACCCCGTCCGTGAAATGGAAAAACTGACCTCCGGCGGCTATGTTGCCGTGGGTTTTTTCGGATACGAATATCTGGAAAACACCGATGACGGCATGCCGCTTGCGCGGTCGCCGCGCAGAAAAAAAACCGGGGCCGTTCCGCCGCCCGCCGTAAATTTTCATTTTTACCCCGAAACCTCCGTCAGCCGCTCCGCTGAAATTCCCGAACGGATACTTCCGCATTCCGGGAACGGCGGGCGCGGGTTTTCCGCGCGATGCCGGTCTCCGGTCTCTTCCGGGGGGCCTCAGGGAGACCGTTTCGTGAAAAATGTGGAAAAAATTAAATCTCACATAAGGGACGGGGACGTGTATCAGGTCAACATATCGGAAATGTGGAAAATTCCCCCGCCGCAAAATCCCTATAGCCTTTTTTTAAGCCTTTTCCGCTCACAGCCCGTTCCGTTCGCGTCCTATATGGATTTCGGGCGGTTTCAGTTTTTAAGCGGTTCAATGGAGTTGTTTCTCGCAAAAAGCGGCGACTCCATAGTGTCGCGCCCGATAAAGGGAACGGCAAGGCGCGGCGTAAATCCCGAAGAGGATTTGCGCATGAAAGGCGCTCTCTCCGGAAACGAAAAAGAAAAGGCGGAAATACTCATGATAACCGACCTTGTGAGGAACGACTTGAGCAGAATATGCGTTCCGTCAACGGTTTGCGCGGACAAAGTTTTCGGAATAAGACGGTATGAAACGCTTTTTCACATGGAGTCCGAAGTGAGAGGGACTTTGAGAGAGGAAATCTCTCTTGAGGAAATAATAAAAAAAACCTTCCCTCCCGGCTCCGTTACCGGCGCGCCGAAGACAAACGCGTTGCGGATAATAGACGCCCTTGAACCCCATCCCCGAGGCCCCTACTGCGGCGCGGCGGGCGTTTTTTATCCGAACGGGGATTTTTGCCTCAGTGTTTCAATAAGATGCCTTCAAGTTTCGGACGGAGACGCGGTATGCTGGAGCGGCGCGGGAGTGGTTTGGGATTCCGATGCGGGGAGAGAGTTTGAGGAAATTAAACTGAAACTAAAAGCCCTTGAAAACAGCGCGGCGGGCGGAGATTGATTTAGTGAATGATCAACGTATTTATTTTCAGGAAAAAGATTTAACCGGTATTCCGGAGTTTTTTCCCCGCGCGGTTTTTTACGGGGACGGAGTTTTTGAAACAATGCGCTGGAAGGAGTCCGCGCCGGTTTTTCTGAACAGGCATATTGACAGAATTTCCCGCGCCGCCTCCGCCGTTGGCATTGCGCCGCCCTCCCCGGAAAATATCACCCGTGAAATAAACAACGCTGTCCGACAAAGCGGTTTTTCCGACTGCGCGGTGAAAGTGTGCGTTATTTCAGACGCGCCGCCTTCGCCTTTTTTTGCTCCGCTGGACGGCTCTCATACAATTATTTCCGTCAGGCAAATTAAAAACGGGACGGAAAACAAGCCCGTTAAACTGCTTCTTTCGGATGTTTGGCGCACCCGCCCGGATTCCCCGCTGTCTGCGGTGAAATCCCTCAATTACCTTGAAAACGTAATTGCAATGAGGGAGGCGGCAAAAAAAGGGTTTGATGACGCGCTTTTATGCTCGCCGGACGGAAATATCGCGGAAACAACATGCCGGAACATATTCTGGGGCAGCGGGCGCGACCTGTTCACCCCGCCGGAGGATTGCGGCATACTTCCCGGCATAACAAGGGGCGTTTTGATGGAAAAGGCGGCGGATGCGGGCTTTTCCATAGCCGAACCTCCGGTAAAGCCCTCAACTGCGGCAAATGCGGAGTTCGTCTTTGTTACCAACTCGGTATCAGGGATAAACCCTGTGGAAACAATGCAATATCAAGGCTTGACCCATAAGTTTTCAACATCAACCCACCCTTCCTATGTGGAAGTAAAAACTCTTTTATTTCAGGCGTTTAAGTGGTAATACATAAGACTTGACCTATAAGTTTCCACACTGTTTTCCACTCATTGTGGAAAAAATCCCCGCCCTCCTGATACCGAAAAGATATGAATGTTCCCCGTGAAACATTCAGGTTTAACAACCCTTGATCACTTGCCAATGCAGAACTTGCCGAAGATTACGCCTAACATCTCTTCCGTTGAGGTTTCGCCCGTTATTTCCCCAAGTCTGTCCATTGCTTCCCTGACCTTTATTGACAGGATTTCCGGAGATTCTTTCTCCTCAAGCAGTTTAAGAAAGGAGTTCACCGCTTCAAGGGCGGCTTCAACCGACTGTTTGTGGCGGATGCCGGTCAGCGCCGCCTCATTGGTTTCAACGGGGGCGGTGTCTTTCATCAGGGTTTCCCTGACGGCTTCTTTCAAATCGTCAATGCCCGCGCCGGTTTTGGCGGAAGTGGCAACCGCTTTCTTCTGCGGAAAGGCTCTGGCAACTTCGTGAAACAGGTCTCCGCCGAGGTCTGATTTATTGACGGCAACAACGGCGTTTGAAGAAATCTGCCCTATCATCTCCCTCTCTTCACCGGAAAGGGGAAGCCCGGAGTCAACCACCACGACTTGAACATCACAGCCAAGCGCTTTTTCCCTTGCCATGTCAACGCCCGCTCTTTCCGCTTCGTTGAGCGCGTCTCTGATTCCCGCCGTGTCCGTAAGGCGGATTGTTATGCCCCCGATGGAGGTTTGCTCCTCAATGTAATCCCTTGTAGTTCCGGGCTGGGGGCTTGTTATGGCGCGTTCTTTGCCGAGAAGGGCGTTAAGAAGGCTTGATTTGCCCACATTGGGCTTTCCCGTTATGGCGACCATTGCCCCCTCTCTTATGAGGCTGCCCGCCAGATAAGTGCCGAGAAGCGCCTCAAGGTCTCTCAGAACGGTTTCACCACCGCGCCTGAGGGCGGCGGTTTCCATAACCCCCGTTTCCTCTTCGGGAAAGTCTATCCTCGCCTCAATCTCGGCGAGCATTTCCAGAAGCCGCGCCTTGGGTTTGTTTATCCTGTCGGAAAGTCCGCCGGACAACTGGAGACCCGCCTGCCTGAGCCCCAGATCACTCTGCGCATTAATGATGTCCGCAACTGCCTGAGCCTGAGCCAGATCCATCTTGCCGTTCATGAACGCCCTGCGGGTGAATTCCCCCGGACCCGCCGCCCTGCATCCGTGGCGAAGAGTGAGGTCCATTATTTTGCGCGAACAAGCGCCGCCGCCGTGGCAGTGGATTTCTGCCAAGTCCTCTCCGGTGTAGGAGGAGGGCCCTTTCATAAAGACGCACATCGCGCTGTCCACAACGGTTTTGTCCGCCGGGTCAATGATGTTTCCCGCATACATCAGGCGGTGCTCAAAGTCCCTATGTTTTCCGTGAAACATAAACAGGGCGCGGATGACCGCAAGGGACTGTCCGCCGCTTATGCGTATGACGCACACGCCGCCTTTGCCGGGCGGCGTGGATATCGCCGATATGGTGTCGTCTTCCGTCGCTTTGTGCGGGTTGCTCAAAGGGTGAAACGCTTATTTCCCCGCTTTGGCAACCGTTTCCATAGCAATGGACGAGTGCGCCCAGCACGCGCCGGCGGCCATCACCATTGCCACGTTGACGGCTTCCGCTATCTGCTTGGAGTTCACACCTTCCGCCTTGCCGTCTCTTACGCAAGACCTTATGCAGTAAGGGCATTTTGTTACGAGAGCGCAGGCGAGGGCAACGATTCCGCGCTTGAATTTCTTGGAAAGCGCCCCTTCTTCAAACGTCTTTTTGTGAAAGTCGCCGAACGGGGTGGCAATGTCTTCGCCGCTCTGCTCTTTGAAAGTGTTGATCTCGTGAACAATGTCTTTCTTGAAGAAGTGTCCTTCTCTCAAGTCCACGCCCGCTTCAAGGTGGTCCCACGCCTCAAACGCTATGCTTGAGAATGCGTAGGGAGCGCCCATTGCGAGGCGCATTGACACATAGACGACCTCAACGATTTCTTTGTCGGTTGCCCCCGCCTTCAGCGAAGCGTTGGTGCGTGAGCGTATGCAGTAGGGGCATGATGTTATATGCGCCACCGCAAGCGCCGTCAGTTGCTTCTCTTTTGCCGTAAGCGCGCCGTCTTTGAAAACGCTGTCGTGGTAAGCCATCCACGAGTCAAGCAGTTCAGGGTTGGTTTCCTTGAACCTGCCCATCTCTGCGCCAATGTTGTCTTTGTAGATTGAATCCGCCATCTGTTTCACCTCCAGTTGTGAATGAGAGTTACTGTAACGGCGGGGGCGGTGGTGTCAAGAGGGAAGGGAGTTATCAGAGTTCTTCAAAGAACTTCTTGTCAATCCTTTGGGAATACCCGATTTGGTGCTTTTGTAACAGTCCAATTAACTTCTCGCCGTTTATCAGTTCAATTCCAAGTTCAAGCCCGCTTTCTTTGGCTTTCTGGGTAAAGTCGGATGTTGTAATAAAAACCCCTTTTTCCGCAGCCTGTTGTTTCATTGTTCCAGAAAATTCCCGTATTTCACCGGGTCCAATCTTATTGTCGTTTTTGTATTTTTTTGCTTGGAAAGCAACCTTAAATCTTACCAATCCGAAAACTAAATAGCCAACTCCGTCATAGCCGCCATCGCCGGATTTTTGCGTAGTTTGAACATCTTCATATCCGACCTTTTTGAAAAGAAGCGCACAAAGCCTTTCAAAGGAATATGGATTTATTTCCTGAATTATTTCCAAGTCATTTAAGTATTCCATTTCCTCTTCACTTTCTTCGCTAAAGTCTTCATCATTTATCTCTAAAGCCTCTTTATTCTTTTTTTCTTTTTGTACCCTTGCCACTTGCTGTTGCACATCTTTACGAATTGACTCTCCAATTTCTCTGAATTCTGTCGGGTCTAGAGGAACTAGTTGCTGAATACTTAATTTCCCTTTGTCGCTTAATTGATATAGACCTCTTTTGCTGTCTTTGGCAAAATAGTCAGCCATTTTGAGATCAACCATTGCAAAACGAATTCTTTCCTTCAATCTACTCTTGCCATTCTCTAAAGTTTCTTCTAAAAGATTTTCTTCAAAATCAAAAAAATTCATTATTTCTTCAATAGTATCCTTTGTTTTGGATGAACCACCTAATTTGTGAACTGCAAGCAGAGCAAAGCAGTGAAAGTAAGGCATTTGTGGCATTTCGGTAATTTTAATTCGCTCACTCATAATGTTCTCATTTGGGAGTAGGTGTAACCGTCGGTATGTAAATTGATGTGAGAACATAAACAACAACAAACAAGCATACTGCAATCATAATTAGACCGCCGTTCCGCATCATGCCTCCGGCTATTCCGAGCAATATCGCCACTAAGGTAAGAATGGCGGTCCCGACCTCAAGTATTTCCAAGCACAACTCCATCCCGATTTTCCTTTGGGCGTAACTTACCATAAGGTAGCCCCTTTCTCAATCCGCCCCGAATGAAATCCTCAACGGACTTTCAGGATAAAACCCCTCTTCCAGTTCCGGCGCGTTCTTTACCTGCATCAAAGCCCTAAAACTGTCCCCCATCATTCCGGGCATAAACAGGTTCTTTATAGCCCCGACTTCCTCCGGATTTTCCTTGACCGCCTCCATAATCCCCCAATCAACAAGAAACTGCCCCTGCGTTGTGTATTTCAGCGTCGCAAGCCCCGCCGCCTCTCCCTCATATTCAAGATTTCCAAAATCAACATGCGCCGTAATATCCTGCTCCCCGATATTCTCATAGGGAGACTCGCTTATCCGGTGACCGGACACGCACTTGAAAGTGCCCTCTTTTCTGTCCGGGCTGTAAAGTTCATCGGTTCGGAAGCCGTAGTCTATCGTTAGAATAAGCCCTTTTTTCAGCGTTTGCGCCATGCGCTTCACCATCTCAGCCGCCGCAAGGCACACCTCAAACCGCTGCCCCTCGGCAAAACCCATCTTTTCCACTCCGCCGCACCTGTCAAAATACGCCGCCAGAGCCGGGTCTGACAATTCGCCCCCGGCTTCCCTGAAACCCCGCGAAATCATTATCTCCCTTATCTTCCCGCCCCTGAACACAAGGCGGTGAAACGGAAGCGCGTCAAACAACTCGTTTGAAAATATCATCCCCTCAATCCGCCCCGCCTCATCAAAACTTTTCACCCTGCGGAAGTTCTTATGCCCCCGCGCCGCGCAAACCTCCGGTTCGCAACGGTCAACCAGAGTGTATTTGACGCCCCCGTATGTTTCAGGGTCGTCTCTTGCAAGGGCGGACAGTATGTCATTTGCAAGCGTCCCGTCTCCCCCGCCCGCCTCAACTATGTCCGCTCTACCAAGCCGTTTTTTCAATGCGGTTGCCACTCGCGCCACAGTCTCCCCGAACGCCCGGTGCGCCGAGGGGCCGGTATAAAAATCGCCCTCTTTGCCGATGCGGGGCGCGCGTGAGTAGTATCCAATCTCCGGCTCGTAAAGGGCGCGCTCCATAAACCTCTCAAAGGTTACCGCGCCGCGCCCGTCTATTTCGTCCTCTATGCGCCCGCGCAGGTTGTCACGTTCCGGTTTTTCCATAACTGCCCGCCGTGGTTTGATTTATACGGCAACTATTTTACAATCATACACACCGGACGGCGGTTTTTTATGAAGACGACAGTAAAATGGCTCAAAGAGTATGTGGATTTTGACCTCTCCCCGCAGGAGATTGCCGAAACCCTTACCATGGCCGGGCTTGAGGTGGAATCGCTGACTCACCTTTTGCCCGACAACGTAGTTGCCGCGCGTGTGGAGGATGTGTCTCCCCACCCGAACGCAGACCGCCTGTCCCTCTGCTCCGTCTCGGACGGCTCAGGCGGCAGACGGATAGTTTGCGGAGCGTCAAATATGAAGGCGGGAGACGCGGTGGTTCTCGCCCTGCCGGGAGCGCGGTTGCCGGAAACCGCCGCTTTTCCCGAAGGGCTCACAATCAAAAAGGCGAAAATCCGGGGATGCGAATCGGACGGAATGCTGTGCTCCGAAGCCGAACTCGGACTTACCGCCGCCAAATCGGACGGAATTATGATACTGCCGGGCGCGGTTGCCCCCGGAACTCCGCTTGCGGACATTGCAGACCTTGAAGACACGGTGATAGAGATTGCCGTTACTCCGAACAGACCGGACTGCCTCAGCGTAACGGGGATAGCCAGAGAGGTTGCCGCCGCCACGGGCGGAGTTTTGAAGGTTCAAAACCCCCCGCCCGCGCCCGTCCGCAATGAGAGCGGTATCCGCCCCCCCGTTATTGAGAATACGGACGCCTGCTCCCGCTACTGCCTCGCCCTCGTGAGCGGCGTCAAGGTGGAGACGTCCCCCCTGTGGCTTCGGGCGCGCCTGTCTGCGTGCGGAATCAAGCCCGTCAACAACATTGTGGACATAACAAACCTTGTTATGCTTGAAACCGGACAGCCCCTGCATGCGTTTGACCGGGGCAAACTCAAAGCGGCGGAGGGCGGTTGCGTCCTTGCGGTAAGAAACGCGAAAAAAGGGGAGTCGCTGCTTGCGCTTGATTCACAAAAATACGACCTTTCCCCGCAGGACCTTGTAATAGCGGACGGCGCGGGTCCCGTTGCCATTGCGGGGATAATGGGCGGCGAAGAGTCCGCCGTGAGCGGGGAAACAAAAGACGTGCTTCTTGAAGCCGCCTGTTTCAGTCCGCCGGTCGTGAGGCGCTCTTCAAAACGCCTGAAACTGTCCTCGGAGTCGTCATACAGATTTGAAAGGGGGGTTGACCCCGCCGCGCCGCCGCCCGCCCTTGCAAGAGCGGCGGAATTGATGCTCTCCGTTGCGGGCGGCTCGTCCCGCGGCATGATTGCGGACGTTTGCCCCGAAGAGGTTCGTCCGCTTGAGATTGACGTGTCGCTTGAAAAAGTGTGGAAAACCCTCGGAGCCGACTTTGACAGGGAGGAGACGGCAAACCTCCTCTCCGCGCTCGGCTTTGAGGTAACCGGCTCAGGCGACCCCGTCCGTGTGAAAATTCCCACATTCAGGCCCGATGTGTCGCGCCCGGCGGATGTGGCGGAGGAGATAGCCCGCCTCTTCGGGTATGACGCCATTGAGGAGGCCGAGCCGGGTTTCGGAATGCTTGCCGGTTGCGCAGACCGCCGCGCCGCCGCGCATGAGACAATGGAAAACGTCTTTGTTTTCGCCGGTTTTTCCGAGGCGGTGAACTACGGGTTTGAAAACCCCGACCTGTTGCGCGCGTTCAGCCCCGACCCGGCGGTGGAGATTCTCAACCCCATCTCGCGCGACCTGTCCGTTATGAGAAACACCATGCTTGCGGGGCTTATGAAAAACCTGAAATTCAATCTGTCAAGGCAGTTGCCCGCCGCGCGGCTTTTTGAGACGGGCAAGGTGTTTTTCCACAAGGGCAGCGGGCAGTTGCCGAGAGAGGAGAGGATGTTTGCCGCAGTTGCGGCGGGCGCGGGAGACGCCCGGCTGTGGGAGAGGGAGGGGTTTGATTTCTTTGACATGAAAGGGCTTGCGGAGAAGACGCTCGCCACGGCGTTTAATGTTCCGGAGGGGGCGGCGGTTTTTGAGTCCGGCGCGGACAAGCCCTGTTTTCATCCCGGCAAAAGCGCGCGCATCGCCATTGGCGGCGAGACCGCCGGAAATCTGGGCGAAATACACCCGGAGACGGCGCGGGCGTTTGAACTTGAGGGCGTGGTCGCCCTTGAACTGAATCTTGAAAAACTTTATGCTTTTGCGGAGGTGGACCCAAAACCTGTTCTTTCGGAGGTATTTCTCCAAGAAAAGAAAAAGAAGGATGAATTTGTTAGTTTGGTGAGTTCTGTGGGTGGGAGAAGTCAATTAACACCAGAAGAACTTAACGCGATTCACAGGGGTTTTGACAGGAATTGGAGGCGTAAATTTCCTTCACTCAGGCGGGATGTGGTTTTTGTAGTGAAAAAAGAGATTGAGGCGGGAAGCATGGTTTCCGGTGTAAGGGGGGTAAGCCCGCTTGTGGAGCGGGTGTGGATTTTTGACCTGTTTGAAGACAAGTCTCTGGGGGACGGGATGAAGAGCGTGGGGATTTCAATGGTTCTTCGCTCCGCTGAAAAGACCCTCACGGACGAAGACGCAAATCTGGTTTGTGAAAAGGCGGTAAAGACGCTCGGCGACTCTTTCGGCGCCCGCGTCAGGCAGTAGTTATGGCGGCGACCACAAAAAAGGATCTGGCGGAACTGATAAACTCCCGGCTCGGGCTTTCAAGAAGGGAGTCCTCGGACATTGTGGACTACTTTTTTGACACGGTGAAAAAGGCGCTTCTCAAGGGCGAGCCGGTCAAACTGCCGCGTTTCGGCAGTCTCCATGTAAAAGAGAGAAAGCCCAGAAAGGGCAGAAACCCCTCAACGGGGGAGGTGATAGACATACCCTCCCGCAATGAGGTTGTGTTCACGCCCAGCAGGGTTTTGCGGGAGCGACTGAACTCCGGGAAGGACGACAATTGAGATTTTTTAACTGGATAAAGACGGGATTTATCACGGGCCTTGCGGTTATCGTTCCGTTCGGCCTTGTGCTTTTCTTTCTTTACTCATTCTCGCTGTGGATATACTCGCTCGTCAGCGCCGTGCCGGCGAGACTGCTTGCGGTTTCAGTTCTTCACACATTGCCGGAATGGGTTTTCAAACTCATATCGTTCTCCATCGGCGTTTTCTTTACGGTTTTTCTGGTCGTGCTGGCGGGTTATGTAACAAGAAACATAATCGGCAACCGCCTCGTGAAGTTTTTTGAGTCCATCGTTCTCTCAATTCCCGTTGTCAGAACGGCCTACAACGCTTCAAAGCAGATAGTGAAAACGCTTTCTGCCCCCCACGCAATCAGGGGCGGCAGGGGGGTGGTTGTGTTTGAGTATCCCAAGGAGGGCATTTACTCAATCGGTTTTCTGATGGGCAGAATGAAGCCCGGAGAGAGGCACAACGTGCTTGATGAAACCATGGTTAACATCTTTCTGCCCACAACTCCCAACCCTACGAGCGGCTTTTACCTGATGGTTCCCGAATCCAAGGTGAAACAAGTTCCCATGTCCGTTGAGCAGGCCTTTAACGTGATCATCTCCGGGGGGCTTTCCTCTTCACCCGAAGACTGACACTTGAACGCGCCGCCGCCCGCGCCGTCCGGGAGTTTGGAATGCTGCCCCGGCCCGGAATGAAGGTGGTGGCGGGCGTTTCAGGCGGCGCGGACTCAGTGGCGCTGCTGCTGTTTCTTGCCGGGCTGAAGGAGCGCGCGCCGCAAGTAATCGCCTGCCATTTCAACCACATGATGCGGGGGGAAGAGTCTGAGCGGGATGCGGAGTTTGTTTCCCGCCTGTGCGAAAAACACGGCGTTGAACTGAAGACACGCGCCACAGACACGGCGGCTTTTTCGCGGGAAAACCGGCTTTCTCCGGAGCAGGGGGCGCGCGAGCTCAGATACGCCTTTTTCCGCGAGATACTGGAAAAAACCGGAGCACACAGGATAGCCACCGCCCACACAATGGATGACAGGGCGGAGACGGTTCTGATGAGGATGCTTCGCGGAAGCGGCAGCCGGGGGCTGTCTTCAATCAGCCCCGTTTCGGGCGACATTATAAGGCCCTTTTTTGCGGTTTCGCGCGGGCAGGTTTTGCAGTACCTTCAAGCAAAGGGCGAAAAGTGGGTTGAGGACAGCAGCAACAAGTCGGACGCATTCACAAGAAACAGAGTCCGAAACCGCCTCATGCCGCTTCTTGAGACCTTCAACCCGCGCGTCAAGACGGCTCTGAACCGCCTTGCGGACACCGCCGGGGCGGAGCATTCCTACATTTCCCTTGAAGCCGCCCGCGCTTTCCCGGCGGTTTTCCCCGCCGCTTTCGGCGATGCTCTTTTCGGCAACGCCGCCGCCTTCGGTCGCCTTCACAAAGCCTTGCGGACGGAGGTTCTGCGCTCCGCCTACTCAAAGGTCAGGGGCGGCCTTGAGAGGCTTGAGTTCGGCCACCTTGAGGAGATGGACGCGCTTTTGATGTCGGCGGGGCCGGGCGCGGTCAATCTTCCCTACGGTATGAGGCTGGAGAAGAGTTACGGCATTTTCCGCCTGAGCGGCGGCGCTCCGGCGGCGGGCTGTCCCCCGCTGGTGATTGAGCGCGAGGGAGCGCATGAGTTGCCCGGAGGCGTGTGCGCCGTTTTTGAAAAAACATCCGACACTTCGCTCTGGGGAAGGCGCGAGGCGGGGCATTTTTCGCTTGAAAAAGCGCGGTTTCCCGTTGAAGCCCGCAATTTCAGACCCGGAGACAGAATAGTCCCGCTCGGAATGAAGGGGTCAAAAAAACTCAAATCCGTGTTTGTGGACGAAAAAGTGCCGCATTTTCTGAGAGACCGGCTGCCCGTCTTTATTTGCGGCGGCGACATCATCTGGGCGGGCGGGGTGGTTGTGAGCGATATTTACAAAGCGGTGAAAGGAAAACAGTGTTTGAGAGTTGCTTTGAGCGGCGGGGTGACAGACCTTCTTAAAAACGCCCGCGGGAATTAGGGAATTGCGGACGGCGGAAAGTTTCCGTTTTGTGTTTGGGATTTTTATGATATAATCCCCCTCCGGAGAGTTGGGAAGCGGAATTTCTCATTACTCACAGGGAGATAGGACAAATGGCACACAGTTTACCCGAACTGCCTTACGGCTACGATGCGCTTGAGCCGCACATAGACTCGCGGACAATGGAGATACACCACTCAAAGCATCACAACACCTATGTTACAAACCTCAACGCCGCTCTGGAAAAGCATCCCGAACTGGCGGACAAGAGCGCCGAAGACCTGATAAGAGACCTTGCCTCTGTCCCTGAGGGCATAAGAACGGCGGTAAGAAACAACGGCGGCGGCCATGTGAACCACACGCTTTTCTGGACATGCATGTCTCCGGACGGCGGCGGCGCGCCGGGCGGCGAACTTGCGGCTGCGATAGACGCCGCTTTTTCAAGTTTTGATTCCTTCAAAGACGAGTTTGCAAAGGCGGGCGCGACCCGGTTCGGAAGCGGCTGGGCATGGCTTTGCGTTGATTCCGGCAAACTTGCCGTTACTTCAACCCCCAATCAGGACAATCCGGTTTCAGAGGGGCTTACGCCCATTCTGGGACTTGATGTGTGGGAGCACGCCTACTACCTGAATTATCAGAACAGGCGCCCGGACTACATAAAATCATGGTGGGAAGTGGTCAACTGGAAACTGGTTGAGAAAAACTTCTCGGCGGCCGCCTGAAAGCCCCCGGATTGGAAAAGATTGCCCGCAAGCGCGGGAGGCCGTAGCGTATGAGCGAAAAAGAGAAAGAAATCACAGAGGATGTGCTGAAGGACGCGCCTGAAGACACCGGGCAGGTCTCCGGCGGTCTTGAGGATAATGTTGCCGGAGATGTTGCCGGAGACTCCGCGCTTTTTCCTGAGCCGCCGCCCGACCAGGCGTTTATAGACGCCTCAAACAACGCCGACAAAAAGAAAAAAGGGGAGTTCAGCCCGGACGAGCACATGCGGCTTCTCTATGTTTATTTCAGGGATATGTCGTCCGAAGACCTGTTCACGGCGAGGCAGGAGGTTGAGATATCGTCCAAGATAAAGAAATACGAAGCGGAATCGGAGTTGTCGGACCATGAATACAGGGAGAAGAAAAAGTCCGATGTTATGGACATTCTCAAACGTAAAAAGAAGAATGACGAGAAGGAACTTCAGAAACTGCCCTGGGTTTCCCTCTACTCAATGCTCTCGGGCGATGAAAAAGTGAAAATATTCGGCTCGCTGTCAAAAGTTGAGCGTCTTGAGAAAAAAGCCAAAGCATCCCGAAGCCCTTCAAACAAGGCGCAGATTGCAAGAAGAGTTAAAATTTTGCGCAAACTCGCGCTTGTCTCACAGGAAAAAAAGGCTCAGAGGATGAAGCAGAAATTCGTCAAGGCGAACCTGAGGCTTGTCATAACCATCTCAAGGAGATACACAAACCGCGGGCTTCCTCTTCCCGACCTTATTCAGGAGGGAAATCTCGGTCTTATGAGAGCGGTGGAGCGGTTTGACCACACAAAGGGGTACAAATTTTCCACATACGCCTCATGGTGGATACATCAGGCGATTCTGAGGGCGCTTCAGGGGCAGACCAGAACCATCAAAGTTCCGGTTTACCTGCTTGAGCAGGCAAACCGCGTTTACAAGACGGTCTCCAAACTTTCCAAAACCACGGACAGAAAGCCCACGCCGGAGGAGATATCGGTTGAGTCCGGCATAAGCATAGAGGTGGTCAAGAGGATATTGAACTCCACAAATGACGCGATAAGTCTTGACACGCCCATTCTTGAGGGCAAAAACGCCACCCTTCTGGACTCCGTTCCCGATCAGGAGAACTCCATCCCCGATTTTGTGATAGCGAAGAACGCCCTCTCCAAGAAACTCCGCGAGGCGCTCAAAAAGCACTTGAACGACAGAGAGGAAAAGATAATCAAACTGCGCTTTGGCATAGACGAGGCGGGCACTTTTACGCTTGATGAGATCGGAAAGATGTTTGACCTGACGCGCGAGCGCATCCGCCAGATAGAAAAGCACTCGCTGAGCAAACTCAGAAACTCCGAGATCGGAGCGCACCTGCACAGTTTTATGCAGAATTGAGGGGCGAAAGGGGCGCGGGCGTCAAACTGAAACCGCTTTCAATAACGCCCGAACTCGGCTTACTTCTCGTAGTAATCAAGCCCCAGATGGGTTATCTGCTCTTCGCCCGCAATGTGGCGGAGGGTGTTTTTCAGTTTTGTGAGTTGTATGAAAAGGTCGTGTTCGGGGTAAAGCCCCTTGCCGACCATGGGGCTTTTGAAATAAAACGAAAGCCATTCCTGTATGCCGCTCATTCCCGCCCTTTTGGCGAGGTCAAGAAACAGAACAAGGTCCAGCACGACCGGCGCGGCCAGTATGCTGTCACGGCACAGGAAGTTGATCTTTACCTGCATCGGGTAGTCCAGCCATCCGAAAATGTCTATGTTGTCCCACGCCTCTTTTTCATCCCCGCGCGGCGGATAGTAGTTGATTCTCACCTTGTGGTAGTAGTCCGAATAAAGGTCCGGGTGAAGGCCCGGCTGAAGTATGTGTTCAAGCACGCTCAGTTTGCTCTCCTCTTTTGTCTTGAAAGAGCCCGGGTCGTCAAGCACCTCGCCGTCCCGGTTGCCGAGAATGTTGGTTGAGAACCAGCCGCCCAGCCCCAGCATCCTCGCTTTCAGACCGGGGGCGATAATGGTTTTCATGAGCGTCTGCCCGGTTTTGAAGTCCTTTCCGCAGACGGGAACTTTGTGCTTTTTCGCAAGCGCGAGTAGCGCGGGTATGTCTGCGGACAGGTTGGGCGCGCCGTTTGCGTAGGGAACGCCGGACTTTATCGCCGCATAGGCGTATATCATTCCGGGCGCTATGTCGGGGTGGTTGCTTCTCAGTCCGCGCTCAAATTTGGCTTCAGACGAGTGAACATCGGACGGCTTTATGTAGGTCTCCGTGCTGCCGCACCACACCATCACCGCGCGTTTGAGCCCGTTGCGCTTTTTGAATTCCGCTATGTCATCCATAAGCTGCCGGGCAAGGTCCATCTTTGTCCGCCCCTTTTTCACATGTTTGCCGGACAGGTTTTTCACATACTTTTTGTTGAACACCGCCTTCATTGGCGTGATGGCGCTTGTCTCGTCCCGCACTTTGTCAAGGGTTGACGGGTTCAGCACCCCGGAGCGGACGGCCGCGTCGTGGCAACTTTCAGGCGCGATGTCCCATCCGCCGAAAACGATGTCATCGCAGTCCGCAAGCGGCAGCAGGTCTTTAATTTTCGGGCTTTTGCCCTCGGTTCTCTTGCCGAGGCGGATAGTTCCCATCTGCGTGAGCGAGCCTATGGGTCTGCCCGCATTTTTTTTGAGCGACTCAACGCCCACTATGAAGGTTGTGCTTACCGCCCCGCTGATGCCGGGAATCAGAACGCCGAGTTTTCCATCGGCGGGAGAGATTTTCCTGCCTTTTGCGGGTTTCTGGGGTTTTTTAGGAGGCAAGGGAACTACCTCTTTGAGAATTGCTGTCCGCGCCGCGCCTTCTTGCGGCCGTATTTTTTGCTCTCCACCATGCGCGAATCGCGCCTGAGAAGCCCGGCGGATTTCAGTTTCTTTCTCAAAGTTTCATCGTATTTCAGGAGCGCTCTGGCAAGCCCGTGGCTTATGGAGCCCGCCTGCCCGGTGAGCCCGCCGCCCCGGACATTGGCGGAAACGTCAATTTTGTCCGCCGAATTTGTTATGGCAAGAGGCTCGCCCACGCGTATCTGCCATGTTTTGCGCGGAAAGTATTCCTTGAAGTCTCTCTTGTTGACCGTGATCTTGCCGGAGCCGGGCCTGACCCACACCGAGGCGACGGAGTTTTTTCTCCTGCCCGTTCCTCTGAAATTGTCCGTTTCAACCACAGCCATTGCAAGCGCTCCCTAATACAATCACAGCCCCGCCGCCGCTTCCGGACTCTGCGCCGCATGCGGGTGGGACTGCCCGGAGTAAACCTTTAGCCTCTTTATCAGTTTTTTCTGCGACTTGTTTTTGGGAAGCATTCCCCACACGGCTTTTCTGATTATCTCTTCGGGCTTTGTCTGGGAGAGGGTCTCGGCGGAAACCGATTTCAGCCCGCCGGGATAGCCGCTGTGGCGGTAATACATCTTTTCGGAAGACTTTTTGCCCGTCATGTGCACTTTGGAGGCGTTAACCACCACCACAAAATCGCCCATGTCCGCATGCGGGGTAAACTCCGGCTTGTCTTTGCCGCGAAGCATCGTTGCGAGCCGTGTCGCGAGCCGTCCGAGGGTTTTGCCCTCCGCATCAACAACCTGCCACCGCCTGTGGCGTCCTCCGGCCTTTTCAACATAGGTTTTCATAGCGAATTACAGGGCGGCAATTATAACGAAACACCGCGACAAGTCAAACCGCCGCGCCCGTCATGCGGCTAATCGCGCGGGTGAGCGCGTCTATGTTTTCAGCCTTGCAACTCTCGCCCATCAACCCCACTCTCCATATCTTTCCTCTGGTTTCCCCGAGGCCGGGGCCCACCTCAATCCCGTGCTCCTCAAGAAGCGCGCGCCGCGCCTCCGCATCATCCATCCCCTCCGGCAGAAAAACGGAGGCAAGCATCGGCAGCCGGTATCCCTCGCGCGCAAACGGCTTGAATCCCATCGCGCCCAGTTTTTCCGCAAGTTCCGCGCCCAGCCTCCCGTGCCTCTCAAACCGGTTGGCGAGACCCTCCTCAAGAATGACGCGCAGCCCCTCCCTGAGGGCGAAAAGCATTGAGACGGGCGCGGTGTGGTGATAGACCCTCTCGCTGCCCCAGTATTTGCATATCATTCCGAGGTCCAGATACCAGCTCTGAACCTTGCTCTTTTTTGCCGCGAGCGCCCGTTCCGCTTTTTCGCTGAAAGTTACCGGCGATATGCCCGGCGGCACGCTCAGGCACTTCTGCGTTCCGCTGTAGCAGATGTCAACGCCCCACTCGTCAATCCTCAGGTCGCATCCGGCAAGCGAGGTTACGGCGTCCACAAGGAAAAGCGTCTCCGTGCCGGAGAGGTATTTGCCCGCCTCTTCAAGCGGCTGGCGCGCGCCGGTTGAAGTTTCCGCGTGAACAAGCGCCGCCGCCTTTGCCCCCGGATTTTTTTTGAGCGCGGATATAAACGCGTCCGGCTCAATAATGTCTCCCCACGGCGCTTCAACCCTGACCGCCTTCGCGCCGCACCGCGCCGCCACATCGCACATCCTCTCGCCGAATACCCCGTTGACCCCGATGATTACGGTGTCTCCCGGCTCAATCACATTGACAAACGCCGTCTCCATTCCCGAACTTCCCGTGCCGGACATTGGAATCGTAAGCCGGTTTTTTGTCTGAAAAACCTCCCGCAGCATCCCGCCGATTTCGTCCATCATGGCGAGAAAGTCCGGGTCAAGATGCCCTATTATGGGTGTTGAGAGCGCGTCGTAAACCGCCTTGCTGACATTGCTGGGGCCGGGGCCGAGAAGTATCCTTTCGGGCGGGGCGAGTTTTTTGATTTGAGAGCGCGCCAATTTGCTTGTCCTTCCGTTGCGGAGGTGTAAATGATACTTTCACGCCCGCGCAAAGCCAAGTATATTGCTTTCAAAACCACCGGAGGCAAGGGAGATGACCGATTCCAAGTTCAAAATTTACACCACCAAAACCTGCCCGTATTGCAATGCGGCAAAGGCGCTTTTGTCTTCCAGGGGGATTAAATACGAGGAGATAGACCTTACTCAAGACCCTGAGGAAAGAGCCAGAGTGGCGGGCGAGTTCAACTGGATGACCGTTCCCCTCATCCTCAAAGACGGCGAACTTGTCGGCGGCTTTAATGAACTTGAGGAGATTGCCCGGCAGGGCGGGCTTGACGACTCCTGATGAGTGTCAAAACACGGTTTGCCCCCAGCCCCACGGGCTCGCTTCACATCGGGGGTGCGCGAACTGCGCTTTTCAACCGGCTTTTTGCGCGGCGGCACGGCGGCGAGTTTATTGTGCGGATTGAAGACACGGACGCCGGGCGGTCGGACGAGAAATTTTTCTCCGAGATAATGGATTCGCTCCGCTGGCTTGGCATTGAGTGGGACGATGATCAGACCCTCCGCCAGTCTGAGCGGTTGGACACCTACCGCGAATATGCGGACAAACTGCTTGCATCCGGCGATGCGTTCCGTTGCTGGATGACCCCTGAAGATATTGAGAAAGAGAGGCGGTTTTGTAAGGAACACGGAAAAATTTTCCGCTACAACAGAGAGTGGGCGGAGAGGGGAAAAAAGGATGGCGCGCCTTTTGCGTTGCGTTTTGCAGTCCCGCGGGACGGCGCAACGGTTGCGGTTGACGACAAACTTCGCGGCAAAACCGCCTTTGAGACGGATGATATTGAGGATTTTGTCATTCTGCGCCCTGACGGCATGCCCACATACAACTTCGCATGCGCCATAGATGACGCCCTCTCCGGCATAACGCATGTTATCAGGGGGGATGAGCACCTCGTCAACACTCCAAAGCAGATATTGATTCTGCGGGCTCTCGGTCTGCCCGTTCCCGATTTCGTTCATCTTCCCGTGATTCTCGCGCCGGACGGCTCAAAACTGAGCAAGCGGCACGGGGCGGTTTCGGTCGCCGATTTCCGCAAGCGCGGAATGCTTCCCTCGGCCCTTGCAAACTACATTGCCCGGCTCGGCTGGTCTTGCGGTGATGAGGAGATCTTCACAATGGCGGAACTTGAGGAAAAGTTTGACCTCGGCGGGCTTGGGACTTCGCCGTCCCATTTTGACGAGAAAAAGATGCTGTGGGTCAACGGCGTTCACATACGCGAGGGAAAGACCGACATTATAGAGCCGCTTCGCCGGGAGTTTGCGGATATGGGGCTTGATGTTTCGCCTGCGGACGCTGAAAAGGCGTTCTCTCTCCTGAAAGAGAGGGCGGAGACCGTTGTTGAAATGGCGGAAAAGGGCGCGTTTCTTTTCCGTGATGAGGTGGAGTTTGACGCCGCCGCGCGGGAAAAGTTTATCAACGGGGAGACACTGCCCGCGCTTGAGGCGGTTTTGGGCGCGTTCTCCGCATCCGGCGGGGATTTTGACGCTGACGGCGTGAAGACGGCTCTTTCGTCCGTTACGGAAGAGACGGGAATGAAACTTAAACAACTCGCCCAGCCCCTGCGTGTGGCGCTCACGGGGAGGACGGAAAGCCCCGGAATTTTTGAGGTAGCCGCCGCTTTGGGCGGGGAAGAGGCGGTTCGGAGGGTTAAAAGGGCGGTAAACATTGCCAAATCAGGCGGGCGGCAATGAGTGAAAAAGCCGTAATAATAGGGCTTTGCGGGAATGTTTGCGCGGGCAAGACCGCGGCGGCGGGGATGTTCAGGGATTTGGGGGCGCGTGTTATAGATGCGGATGAGGTTTCGCGTTTTGTTACCAAGCCCGGAAAACCGGCTTTTGAGCGGATAGCGCGGCGGTTTGGCTCCGGCGTCATCGGCGCGGACGGGGAGATAGACCGGGGGAAACTTGGCTCTGAGGTTTTTTCGGACGAGAAGAAGAGAAAGGCGCTTGAGGCAATAACCCACCCGGAAATCAGGGATGAGATAGCCGCGCGGGTGGAAAAGGCGGTTTCTTCCGGCGCGCGGGCGGTGGTGATTGAGGCGGCGCTGCTGTCTCGCGGCGGGGTTCTGGGGGAGATGGTGGACCACCTTGTTCTGGTTGAGGCGAGCGAGGAAAAAAAGATTGAAAGAATAGCGGAAAGGGATAAACTTGATGAGGCGGAGGCGAGGAAAAGGTTGAAATCGCAGGAAGGGCGCAATCCGGATTACGATTTTGTTATTGAGAATTCGGCGGGAATGGAAAGTTTGAGAGCGGAGATAGGGAGGCTGTGGAAGAAATGGCTGTGAAGAAAAAAGCGAAATGTCTTTATTCCTATATGTTGAGATACGACTGCGGCTTGTCGCCGAATCCTTTTTTTGATGTTTGCACATTGGCAGTTTGCAAGCCCGGAATTAGAAAAGCGGCGTCCGTCGGAGACTGGGTTGTCGGAACGGGTTCAAAGAATGCAAAACTGGAGGACAGGAAACGCGATTTCTCAGGTCGTGTTGTTTGTGCGATGAAGATTACGGACAAGATGACTCTTGAGGAATACGATGAGTTTTGCCGGAAGGATCTTGAGGGGAAGATACCGGAGAGGCGTTCCAAGGATTACAGGAAAAAGGTGGGAGACTGTATCTATGATTATTCGGAAGGCGGTGAACAGCCTTTGCAGAGAAAGGGCGTTCATAATGAATCAAACATAAAAACGGATTTGAGCGGGGAGAATGTTCTTCTTTCAAGTGAGTTTTACTATTTTGGAGAAAACCCCAAAATAATGCCGCACTACCTTAGGGCGATAATTCCCGGAAACAGAGGTTACAAAGTTTGTAAAGCCGCAACGCTGATTAGCAGATTTGAGCAATGGCTGGAGGACAAGTTTGAAGCAAACAAACTGTCTGACGAACCGCAGATGAAATATAAAATTGATGAATTGGAATTCAGGAAGTTGTGCGCCGAACAGAATAAGAGGGATGATGAGGAAGATGAAGAGTCGTGAATGTGTTTATTTATATAAGAACACATATTAACGATCCTTGCGAATGCGGGACTTTCGGAGTGTGCGATTGCATGGGGAGTTTCAGAAACTACAATTACGACGCTGTTTTAGGCATAGGAGGAAAATCTCCATGGAAAGGTTGTGAAAATATTGCTCAAAGACTTACTTGGGTTGGAATTTGTCCCCATAAAAAAGATCCTCCGGCAGGTAAAACATGCTCGGAAACTAAAAAACGGTTTAGAGGTCCGCTTGTTACTTTTGAGCATTTTTGCCTCATGAACGAAAAAGGACCGCTACTTTCGGAATGCGCCCCTTGGCTGAATGACCACCTTTTTCCCGAAGGAAAACATCGGCGTTATATTATGTCAAAAAATCTTTCCGACCAAAAAATACGGTATGAAATAGAGGGTTTGATGAAAGAATATCATAACTGTCCGTCTTCCGGGGATGGATGTAAATGCGCGCAATCCTAATCCGTGTCGCAATAGACCAAACCGCCGATTCAGGCAACTGGAACGCCCCATGCAACCCGCAGACGGGCGATTTTGTTTATGTGCCGATTAAACAGACAAAAACCGCCAACCTCCCCGGAATGGAAAAGCGCTATGCCGATTTGATTGTTCCGGTATTGGACGGATTTTCAAAACGCAACAACTGCGATATTTTTCTCCCCGAATGTCTGACGGATCAGCGCATGCACCTTGACCCTGACTTTGAAAACCTTACCTACGGAGACACCGCCCGCAGAGGAAAAAACCTGCTGACTTTCAGAGAGGATGACTTGGTGGTTTTCTTTGCCTCGTTAAGACCCGTAACAAAAAACGAACTCGTCTATGCGCTTATAGGGTTGCTGACGGTGGAAGACATTTCACCTGTGAAAGACATCTCCGCCTCAAAGCGGGATGAAAACGCCCACACACGCAACTCTCCGTCCGAACCCACAGACATTGTGGTTAGAGGCAAGAAAGGCAAATCCGGGCGGTTTGCCCGATACATTCGGATAGGAGAATACAGAGAGGGGGCATATCGCGTAACAAAGCCCCTGCTGGAACAGTGGGGCGGTCTGTCCGTCAAAAACGGCTATCTGCAACGGAGCGCAACTCCGCCGCTGTTTTTAAACGCTGAACGCTTTTACAACTGGCTTCAAAACGAGAACCCGCGACTGTTGCATAGCAACAACCCCTAACCCTCACTCCTTGCAGTGTGGATTTATGCAATCTGCAAATAGAAATTGCAAATTGCATAAGCGGTAAAACAACTTGCGGAAACCCGCCGCTTTCGGTATATTTGCCGTCTTGTTTACTCCCGCCGGGCGGAGCGTTTTTATGGGCGACAAAGAGACCAAAGACAACATTCGGATACTCAAGCAGAAGGAGCGGGAAGCGGAACTGGGCGGCGGCAAGGCGCGCATAGACCGCCAGCACGAAGTCGGCAAACTGACCGCGCGCGAGCGTATAGAACTCCTTCTTGACAAAGGCACTTTTGAGGAAATGGACAAGTTTGTCGTCCACAGGTGCAAAGACTTCGGGATGGAAGACAAAAAGTTCCTCGGAGACGGCGTGGTAACCGGCCACGGAACGGTGGATGGCAGGAAAGTTTTTGTTTTCGCGCAGGACTTCACCGTTTTCGGCGGCTCTCTGGGGATGATTCACGGCAGAAAGATATGCAAAATTATGGACATGGCCGTTGAGACCGGCGCTCCCGTTATCGGGCTTAACGATTCGGGCGGCGCAAGGATACAGGAGGGCGTTGAAAGCCTCGCCGGATACGGCGAGATATTCCAGAGAAACGCGCTCGCCTCCGGCGTTATTCCCCAAATCTCCGCCATCATGGGCCCGTGCGCGGGCGGCGCGGTTTACTCGCCCGCAATGACGGACTTTACCCTTATGTCAAAAGACACCAGCTACATGTTCATAACGGGGCCGGATGTGATAAAAGCCGTAACCCATGAGGACGTAACCTCGGAAGACCTCGGCGGCGCCGGAGTGCACAACTCCAAGAGCGGCGTGGCGCATTTCTCCGCCGCAAATGACGAGGAGTCAATAGAGATAATAAGGGAACTTCTCTCATTCCTGCCTTCAAACAACATGGAAGACCCGCCCTCCGCCGAAAGCGATGACCCGGTTGACCGCGCCACCGGCGAGATAGCGGACCTGATTCCGGAAAACCCGAACAAACCCTACGACATGAAAGAGGTCATAAAGAGAATCGTTGACGACTCGCGCTTTCTTGAGGTTCAGGAGCATTTCGGCAAAAACATGGTCATCGGGTTTGCGCGCGTGGGCGGCAGGGTTGCGGGCGTTGTGGGCAACCAGCCCATGGTTCTCGCCGGCTGCCTTGACATAGACGCATCCGTAAAGGCGGCGCGCTTTGTCCGGTTTTGCGACTGCTTCAACATTCCGCTTCTGTCTCTTGTTGACGTTCCGGGCTTCCTTCCGGGAACAGGGCAGGAGTGGGGCGGCATCATAAGGCACGGCGCGAAACTGCTTTACGCATACTGCGAGGCGACCGTGCCGAGGGTTACCGTGATAACAAGAAAAGCCTACGGCGGGGCTTATGACGTTATGTCTTCAAAGCACATCCGGGGAGACATCAACCTTGCCTACCCCGGCACGGAGATAGCGGTTATGGGTTCGGAGGGGGCGGTCAACATAATTTCCCGCTCGCAGATAGCCGAGGCAAAAGACCCGGACGCCGAAAGGGCGCGCCTTACGGAAGAATACAGAAGCAATTTTGCCAACCCCTACAGGGCGGCGGAACTCGGATTTATTGACCGCATAATCATGCCGGAGGACACCAGAAGGAACGTTGCCTCGGCGTTTGCAATGCTTGACGGAAAGAGGAAGACCAATCCGCCGAGAAAGCACGGAAACATTCCTCTCTGACCCCTTGCGCGGGAAGTTTTATGTTCGGCAAGATACTCATAGCAAACCGGGGCGAGATAGCGGTGAGGATAATCCGGGCGTGCCGGGAGATGGGCATAGCCACGGTCGCCGTTTACTCCGATGCGGACAGGAGTTCCGTCCATGTGTCCCTCGCCGATGAAGCCGTTCACATAGGCGGCTCAAAGCCCGCCGAGAGTTACCTCGTTCCGGAAAAAATCATAGATGCGTGCAAAAAGACGGGAGCCGAAGCGGTTCATCCCGGTTTCGGATTCCTTTCCGAAAAGGAGGAGTTCGCCGCCGCCTGCGAGAAGGCGGGGATTGTGTTCATAGGCCCGTCCGCCGAAGCCATAAGAAAGATGGGCGACAAGATAACCGCAAGGGGCATAGCCGCCGATGCGGACGTGCCTCTTGTTCCGGGCTCAAAGGGGGCGGTGGATGACAAGGAGGCGGAAAAAGTCGCCGCCGAAATCGGCTATCCCCTGATGATAAAGGCTTCCGCCGGAGGGGGCGGCAAGGGCATGCGTCTTGTGCGGGAGAAGGGGGAGTTTGAGAGTTCGCTCAGAATGGCGAGAAGCGAGGCGCAGTCGGCTTTCGGGGACGATGCGGTTTTTATAGAGCGGTTTGTGGAAAAGCCGCGCCACATTGAGATTCAGATCGTAGCGGACGGGCACGGCAATGTGTTGCACCTGTTTGAGCGCGAGTGCTCAATTCAGCGTAGGCATCAGAAGGTGATAGAGGAAGCGCCCAGCGGTTTTGTTTCCGAGGCGACCAGAAAGAAGATGGGGCGGGTTGCGGTCAGCATCGCAAAGGCGGTTTCATACAAGGGCGCGGGAACTGTTGAGTTCATAATGGACCCCAAGCAGAACTTTTACTTTCTTGAGATGAACACGCGCATACAGGTTGAGCATCCGGTAACCGAACTCATTACCGGTTTTGACATTGTGAAGTGGATGATAAGGATAGCGGACGGCGAAAAGTTGCCGATGAAGCAGTCCGACTTGAAGATAAACGGCCATGCCGTTGAGTGCAGGATATACGCCGAAGACCCGGAGACAAACTTCCTTCCCTCTCCGGGGCCGATTGACTATGTAAAGACCCCGGACGGGCCCGGAATCAGGGATGACTCGGCGATTTACAGCGGCGGCGAGGTTACCTCTTTTTACGACCCCATGCTGTCCAAACTGGCGGTATGGGCGGAGACGCGTGAGGAGGCGATACACAAGATGGGGGCGGCGCTGGGTGAATACATGGTTCTCGGCACGAAGACCAACATCGGTTTCCTTATCCGGGTGATGAAAAACGAGGAGTTTCTCTCCGCAGACATAGACACGGGCTTTATAGAGAGGCATCCGGAGCTTCTGACTCCGGGAGACGAGGGCAAGTTGCAGGCTGCGGTAACCGCCGCGCTCGCGCTTCATTTCGGAACGGCCGCTCCGGCTGAGGGCGGCGGAAAAGAGCCGGTTTCAAACTGGAAGAGGTTTGGCCGCAGGATGGGCGTTTTGAGGGGCGGATATTGAAATACCTTCTGAAATTGGGCGATGAGAAGTTTCGCGTCAATGTGGAGGAGGAAAACGGCCGCGCCGTGGTTGAGTGCGGTGATTTTTCCTCAACCGTTGATTTTGCGCGGCTTGACCCCGCGCTTGTCTCCGTAATTTGCGACAAGAACGGCTCTCACACCGCCGGGGTGGTAAAGAAGGGCAAGAAGATACAGGTTTTTCACGGCGGGAATCTCTACGAGTTTGAATCCGTTACGGAAAGGGAGATTTCCGCTTCTTCGGACAGCGGCGGGTTGCAGATTTCCTCTCCGATGCCGAGCCGGGTGGTGAAGATACTTAAAAATGAGGGCGATGCGGTTGAATCCGGCGAAGGGGTGATAGTGGTTGAGGCGATGAAGATGGAAAGCGAGTTGAAGGCGTCCGTCAGCGGAAAGATAAAGGAGATTAAGGTTTCAGAGGGCGACGCCGTTGACGGCGGGGCTGTGCTTGTGGTGTTGGAAGGGGAATAATCAAGCGGCTTCCCGTATAATTTCCTTTTTTATCGCCGGACATTTAACAAACAGCATTTTCAGGGGCGACAAAAAGGAGTTGTCCGTTTTTATTTCCTTGATTTCCTCTTGCTGTTCAAAATTCGGATAAACAAGGGCAAGTTCAATGTTGTCGGTATTTGTGCATTTTAATCTTTTTGAAATAAAAGACTCATGTCTGGAATAAGAAACGACCTGGAATATATCTGTTTGTAAAGGTTTTGGATTTCGTTCATCTTTTATTGACTTGTATTTTGCGTCAAAAATTTTTGCAGGTTTGTTTGAAGTCTCAGAAACCCAAAAATCCGGGCGTACTCTAACATTAAATCCTTCTTTGTCTCCGTAAGTATCCTTATCCTCATAACCTGCTTCCAGCATAGCGTGCTTTTCCCTCAACACTTTTTCTGTATATCTTTCAAACAGTTCAGCGCTGTTTATGGCAAAGGGAGGGGTGGCGACGATGTTTTCTTGTTTGATTTCGGCGTGAGGGTCTGCCCCGAGGCGCAAAAGGACAAACTTTGCAAGTTCAAGGGCGCGGCTATAGTGTAAGAAAGAACCGCGAGACCGCAGATTACGGAAATCCGCCCGATTGACCTTGACAACGGAAACGCCGGAGAGGGCTGAACGGCTTGAGTGTATCCAGCGATTCAATACTGAAAACTTGCCGTAGGGATCAAGTTTTGCATTGATAAACTTCGCTGATTGCTCAAGCGCGGCTCTCAAAGCGCGGTTTTCGGCAATATCATCATTGATGACCTGATAAGAGCAGAAAACCCTGTCATTGCGCCCGTGGACAAGGTTTTGTTTGACTTGTGCATGTAAAAGTATCTTTCCCTTTACTTTGCCCTGTAGGTTGTTCGTTTCTCTCTCAAAGTGCTTGCGCAGATGCCGGGAGCAGAGTTCGTTCAGTTCGCGTAAGAAAGCAGCTATCAGGAGTTCACTGAGCCTTGGCAAGTCTTCTGCCTCAATTAATGGCTGTTCAGGCCAGAAATGAAAACATTCACCCAGATGGTAGCCGACAACCGGGTCTTCTGCACAGGCGAGATACATAGACATATAGTCCATTTGTGGGAATTTTGACCTGACAATAAGGGGGATTCTGTTTTCTTCCTTGCCGAGCCAGATTGCTCCAATGAAACTGCTGGGGGCAAAACCTTCCGGTCTTTTATGTAAGCCGAGAAATTCAGGACTATTTTGTCTTAATGTTTGAGTGTCGCACCACTCGAACAAATACTCTTGCTCATTGCTGAAAGGAACAATCTTATGCTCTTTTGTTTGAAGTGATGCGGGTTTGTGGAACAATTAGACTTCCTCAATTTCGTAGCCGAGATTTTGTGATGTTTTTAAAAATTCTTGAAAACTCCTATATGAAACGGCTTTCGGATTGTTTTTTACCGGATTGGCAGACCATTGTGTGCAAACCATTATTCTTTCTCCGCTTGCCAGTTCAATGTATTCATCTTCTTTTGAGAGAAATCTTTCATGCTTTTCGAGGATTTGAAAGACACCGTAATCCTTATGAATTTCATCAGGAAAAGTTATCTTTAATTCACTCGCATTTACAGGATTTTGATGTTTCACAAAATCTTTCACTATTGTCCACGGCAATCTCCTAGGTCCGAGGTCTTTTTCCCAGTAGTTTTTGTCTGTAGTGCCGTTTGCCTTATGTTTCCAGCGAAAGTATTTTCGCTCTCGCTTCAGGTTTTCATCTTCAGTTTCCATTTCTTCTGTTGGGTCATCTTGTGGATTGAATTCTTCTTCTATTTGTTTGATTATCTCTTCTGCTTCTTTTTTCAAGACGCCATCTTTCAAGTATTCCTCAAGAATCGGAATGACTTGATATTGAATTTTGTTTTTCAATTCATCGTTGTTGTTAGCAAGGAAGTAGGTATGCCCAATTGCTACATCGTTTTTGTGATAATCTGGAGAGAGATAAGTTTCTCCTTCAAACATTTCTTGAACCATATTAAAGAGTTTGACCGCATTGTCGGCTTTACTTTCTTTTTTAATGACTTCCACATCTGGCAGAAAACTTTCAAAGGCAAACCTTCTTCTGACTGCATAATCTATCTGTCCGATTGTGCGGTCAGCGGTGTTCATAGTTCCTATTATGTAGAGATTCCCCGGTATCGCTATCTCAGCATTTCCATTAACAGAATAAGTTATGTGAATAGGCTTGTCTCTATATTCCAAGGCATAGATAAGTTCGCCCAAAACAGCCGATACATTAGCGCGGTTGATTTCGTCAATTATAAGAACATAATCACTGCTCTCATCTGCACTCGCTTTTTCAGCCATGTTAACAAGAATACGATCAACTGTTTCATAAGTTGTCTCACCATTTTCTGTCTGTATTTGAATCCCTCTAACAAAGTCTTCATAGTTATAAGACGGATGAAACTGGATTAGTTCCCACTTGTTGCCTTGTGTATTCTCCCCTGTCAGTTTTTCTGCAATCTTTTTTGCTTGGTAGGTCTTGCCGGTTCCGGGTGGTCCCTGAAAGATTATCTGACGGAATTGTTTCAGGGTGTCAAGGTATTTATTGTCCTCGGATGGATCCCATATTTTTTCGTGTAATGTGTTGTCTTTTTGGTGCATTTGGTATGTATTGTCCTCAGATGGATCCCACCTTTTCCTCAGAGTGGGATGGTAAAAATCTACCATGTCCAGATGAATGGGCAAAGAAGAGTCTTCTTTCTTCATTGCCTCACTTATGGAGTAGATTTTTTCATTTTCCGTTTTCTCATCACCATGAAGATAATCTGAGAAAGTGGAAACAATATGTCCCCGATGTTCGCCGCTAAACATCCTGCAATGATATTTGTGGCAGAACATGTTAAGGACAATGAGCACATGAGGAGTTTTCCTTTTATCTATAACGAATTTGCTTTCAATTATGTTTGTTCGGTCAAACATCTCCTCCGCCTCTTTCCAGAGGGGGTCGCCGTTTCTCAGGCTTCTTACAGTTTTTCTCATTTTTGCATCTTTTTTGTATTTCAAGGCAAAAGATGCGTAATAACCAATGCTGAAGTTTTGCTTCGGCCTGTAGCTTTGGGGGCCAATGTCAGCTACTCCTTCCGTCTTTATTATTTGCTGGATTTTTTCTTCCAACAATTCGTAATCACTTCTCTCTTTTTCTATAGTAAGTTTAAAGCAATTCTTATTCCCCATCTTACTGTCAGGGCAGTAGTGCAAAGCAAGCAATTCACACAGCAACAGCCATATTTTGTGATTCTTATCGTAAGCACCAAACTGACTCTCTAATTTGATTTTGAAATTGCTTTTGTCTGTTCGTCGGTCACCCAGCATACAGTTCACTGCAATGTTCAAATTTTCCTCATTCCACAACCCCGGCTCATCAAAAAGCAAAGAATTGTCTTTTTCCAAACAACGCTTCACCCACACTTCAAAGAGGTCGTGAACTGTTTTATAAGGCATTTTTCAATCCTATCCTTTCTTCGCTCCAGTGTGCATTAGCTTTTTCCATTCCCGTTTTTCCGCAGAATCTTCACTAAGTCTTCATAACTGATTGAACCCTGAAAGTAGGAATCTTTATGGTATTGGTAGTTTTTTGTATTGATGTGGAACTGCCCTTCTCCTTTGTTTCCTCTGTGTTGTTTGTCGCTGTAGTTTATATTGACATCGCTTAGAATCTCATTTTTCTCAATTCTGAACACTTCAATTTTGTCATAGAAAAACAGCAAGTAATACATTGCATCAAACAATCCGGTTTTTATCTGTTGTATGTTGCAATCAAAGTCAACTTTTGTTGCCTGATTTTGTCTTAAAAATCTTCTTCGGTTGCTGTTGTTTATGATAAAGTCATAAATCTTTCCCGCATCATCCTTGGGGAGTTTGCTCTTTCTTTGAACTCTTGATGACTTTACCTCTATGCGCTTGCCGGTTTTTTCATCAATCAAATCAAAATCAAGTTTCTCGCTGTCTTGATAGTCGGCCAGCAATTTTACAATGACCTCCACGACAGAGCCAAATTGTCTGGTGTGAAGTCGCAATAAACCCTGCTTGAATTCATCACTCATTTAAACGTCTCTCACAAAGTTTATAGTAGTCTTTGTCCAGTTCAAATCCCACGAAATTTCTACTCATATCCCTGCACGCCAAAGCGGTGGTCCCACTTCCCATAAAAGGATCCAGCACGGTATCATTTTCATTGGAAAACATTTCCAATATCCTCTTCATTATAAATACGGGTTTCTGTGTGGGGTGAGGAACTTTTTCCCGCGACCATGGAACAAGCGGGGGTATGTCAGTCCACACATTGGAAATGGCTCTGTGTTCCCTGCCGTTTTTCTTTCCCATTCCTCCGGTTTTCTTTTTTATGTTGGAATCTATTTTGTGGAAAGTGTATTGTTTTTCGCTTGAGGTATACCAGAGTATGTCTTCTCTGGTTGATACCACATTCGTTTTAGCTCCCCTGCCTTTGACCCTGTCGTAGATAATCCAGTTTTGTAGGGAAAAATACTTGTCCAGTATGGATTTTGTTTCACAAACCTGAGACCAACCCTGAAAAACAACCAGACTGCCACCGGGCTTCAAAACCCTTTTAAATTCTTTCGCCAAGAAGTCCCAATTCAAAGAATTCGGTCTGTCCCACTGATTTTTTTCATAGTTTATTTCGTAGGGAGGATCAGTTGCTATCAGATCAATGGAGTTGTTCTCCAATGTTTGGATCAGCAGAAAACAGTTCCCTTGGGTGGTTCTTATCTTGTTCTTACCCGCATGAGTGTCGGGAAGCAGTTTTAATGACCTGCTCATTGCTCAATACTCTCTCTGCACCCTTTGCATTTCAGTTTTTTCCGCTTCATCTTGATTGCCAACTTTACCATCTTTTCAACCCATTTCAATCTACAAATACCACTCATAAGTGGTAGGGGCGGCTGGGCGGTGCGGGCAGACGCGCAAGCAAGAAATAGTTCACTGTGTTAAGCAGAATCGGCAATATGTATTCAACCGCCGGACGCTCCAGTAGCCACCAATCCGCCGCAAGCACACAAGCCACCAGCCCAAACAGCCAGTATCGGCGGCGTTTCATCCAAAATACAAAATCATAGGAGGTGCGCTTTACGGCATACGCCCCGGCGCGCACACCGCTTGGCGGTCGGAAAAACCACAGCAAGCACGTCTCATCTTTCCACTGGCGCAGGGTGTTCATTTTGCACTCCTCCCTTCAAGTTTATCTTTACTGATAACTTTATCATTTTCCGCTCGTTTCAATCCACAAACACCCTCAAATACTCCTCATACTCATAAGA
>JAPOUR010000041.1:29448-33558 GCA_026708565.1 Candidatus Dadabacteria bacterium | reverse complement strand
TTATAAGGAGTTTCAGTCGTTCCATAGCAACAGATGGTGTATTATAACACTCTACGGGAGCTGATATTGAAACACAAACAGGAAAACCCTGTTATAATTGGTCTCATGGAGGTTCAAATTCCAGTTCCGAAAGAGAAGATTGCCGAGTTTTGCAAAGCCCGCGGCATAAAGCGTCTTGCGATTTTTGGCTCGGCTCTTAGATCTGACTTCAGACCCGACAGTGACGTTGATGTTCTGATTGAGTTCAATACCGGACGGGTCCCGGGGCTGTTTGGAATTGCCCGTATGGAGATTGAACTGTCCGGCATTTTAGGAGATCGCAAAGTTGACTTGAGAACTCCGGGAGACTTGAGCCGGTATTTTCGCGATGATGTTGTCAAGGAGGCGCAAGTTCAGTATGAGCAAAAATGATACAATCTGGTTGCGCCACATGCTTGATGCCGCAAAAGAAGCGCTTTATTTTGCCGAAGGTAAAACCCGCAACGACCTGAATGAAAGCCGCATGCTTGTTTTGTCTCTTGTAAAGTCCGTTGAAATCATTGGAGAAGCGACTCTTCACATAACAGATGCAACAAAAAACCAATCCTCTGATATTCAATGGAAAGAAATAAGAGGTATGCGCAACCGTCTTGTGCATGCCTACTTTGACATAGACCTTGATGTGCTGTGGCAGACCGTTGAAAAGGATTTGCCATTACTGATTCAAAACATTGAATCTGTTTTAGACAGGCCCGATAAATGACCATCGGAATCTCCGTCCTGCTCGCTTTCTTGTTTCTGTGCGTCCCGTCCTTCGCACAAACAAGCACCAATCGCGAGGACACTATAGCAAAACAACTTATGTGCCGCGTGTGCGCCGGGCAGTCGGTTGCGGAATCAGACTCGCAACTTGCGCGGGACATACGCGGGGAGATTAAAAGACAGATTAAAGAGGGAAAATCAGATGAAGAGATCATTCTTACTTTAAGAAAATCATTCGGGGACGGCATCCTTGCCGAGCCGCCGTTTCGCGGTTTCAACGTGATTGTGTGGCTACTTCCATTCATTGCCGCGCTCACCGGAGCGGCGTTTGCGGCGGACTACATAAGGAGGAATATGAGGAGTTAAAGATGGAAGACGGGACACATGCAAGCAAAAAGCAAACGGCCCTGCTTGTGGGCGTTTTTGCTCTCATTTGCGGAATAACTATCTTCAACCACGAAATGTGGCGGGATGAGCTGCACCAATGGTTAATATCAATGGAAATCTCCTCATTCTCCGATTTGATTGCCAACACAAAATACGAAAGCACTCCAAAACTCTGGTTTGTATTACTGGCGCTTCTCACTAAAGTCTCCCCGTCTCCGGTCTTAATGCAAGGCTTCTGTCTGGCGATTGGAACGGCAATCGCATATGTGTTTGTCAGGCATTCACCTTTTACCGTTACTCAAAAAGCCCTCTTTATATTCGGGTATTTCCCCCTTTACGAACTTTCAGTAATTGCCCGCCCCTATGGGCTTTCCCTGCTTCTTTCATTGATCTTCTGTTCATTGTTCACGTCAAATACCCGAAGACCCCTGCTAACCTCTCTTGTGGCCTTTCTTTTAAGCCAGTCAAGCCCCATGGGACTAAATCTGGGGGCTCTGTGCGGGCTCTTGTTGCTTGTTGATTATGTTTTGAACCGCAAAACTCTGCCGTCTCCCTCAGCTTCCCTCTTAGGGTTAAGCCTCGTATGTCTGGGAGTTTTAGTCAGTTTGATCTCAATGTTGAAAAGCGCCGACAGCAGTCTTTTCACCAAAGGGTTTCTTTTCTCTCTGGACTTTAGGAAACTATATTTTATCCTGGACAAAATGCTTAACGCCTTTTTGCCGATTCCGGTATTTGACACAAGATTCTGGGGCACAAAACTCTACAGGCAATTCTACATACTAAAAGTCCTGGCGCCGGTAATATCAATAGCCATAATTGTTTACTGCGCAAGGGCTTTGAAACATTCGGCGCGAGCTCTGATACTTTATCTCTGTGGAACAGGGGGATTCCTGTTGTTTTTCTACGTTGCCCATTCGGCGGGATTAAGGCATTCGGGGTTTTTCTTCGTTGTATTCATAATGGCTTTATGGGTTTTCTTCACGGAGAAAAAGCCGAAGAGAATCCCGGGTAAATTTTTCAACATAACCAACATTCTGACAATCATACTTTCACTGCACATAGTTGCGGCCGGAGTGGCAGTCGTTCAAGAGTGGCGATTTCCTTTCTCAAACGGGAAACAAACCGCTGAATTCATCAAAAAAGAGCAATTGGACACAATGCCCATGCTTGTATTTCCGGGACCGTTAGCCGCTTCAATTACGGGATATATGAGAAAGGGAACAAAAGTGTTCTTTCCTCAAATGGGAAAGTATTCCACATTTTACGAGTTCCATCCCAAACCACTAAAGGAAGGCGCGCTTCCCGTGGAATCAGTTCTTGAACAAGCAAGAATCCTTGCGGACGAAGAAAAAAGGGATTTGCTTTTAATACTTAACAAACCTGTTGAGAAAAACCTTGAAACACGCTACGGATTGGAGAAAAAAGCCGAATTTACAGACCCGATTATCGCCAAACGCGAGTTCTTCCACATTTACATTATGAGCCGAAAGTTGCCCTAAGCGGTTTTCGGCACATCCCTGCCCCCGGAATCCGAATCCCTCGCCTCTTCAATATACTCCGCATCCTGATTAACCTTCCACACATCGTAAACATCCTTTCCGGCAAGTATGTTCTCAACCGTGAGCATTGCCGTCATCATGGCATGATCCTGATTGTTGTATTTGTGCATGCCGTTCCTGCCGACAGGGCACAGCCCCGGATAACTGCCGGCAAGCGCGGCGCGGACGGTTTCAACATTGTCCGCATATTTGTCATCATACACCGGATACGCCTTTTTCTGCCTTACGACAAACCCGTCCGTTATATCCCCCTCCCGCGCAAGGCCGAGAGTAACAAGTTCCTCACTCGCAAGTTTAATCAAATCCTCATCCGCGCTTGCCCATATTCCGTCCCCCTCAAAGCAGAAATACTCCATCCCGTAACAGTTCTTCCCGGCTTCGGGAACCATATCTGGCGACCACGACTTGAAATTCTGTATCCTGCCCACCTTTACCGACGGGTCGTGTATGTATACCCAGTTGTCGTCAAAAATATCCCTGTCTTTCACGACAAGCCCCACTATAAGAAAATCCCTGTAGGAAAGGGCGTTTGCCGCCCCGGTAACATCGGCGGGCGGAGCGGGCTCAAGGCATCCGACAAACTCCCTTATCGGAGCGGAGGAGATAACAAAATCGGCTTCATAATGAAACTCTTCGCCGCCCGGCGAACGGGAAACCACATCATAGCCGTCCTTTGTTTTGGAAATCCTGACCGCTTCCTGCCCCATTTTGATGACGCCGCCCCATTTTTCTATCTTGCGCCCCGCGCTCTCCCACATCATTCCGGGCCCCTTGCGCGGATAGTGGAAAGAATCAATCAGGGTTTTGATTACCTCGCCGCCCGAAGACCCCCCCGCCCCGAATACGGCGTTCTTTACGGCGGACCACAGGGAGAGCCCCTTTATACGCTGAGCCGCCCAGTCCGCCGATATTTCGGAGCACTTCATTCCCCACACTTTTTCCGTGTATGACTTGAAGAAAATTGAGAAAAGCCGGGAGCCGAACCTGTTGCTGACCCACTGCTCAAAGTTTGCCGGATTCCGGACGGGAAAAGCGCGAGCCTTCAGATACGACAAGACACAGAGCGCCGATTCAAAAACGCCCAAATTAAAAAGGGCGTTGCGGGGCTTGAGCGGGTAGTCAAAAAACTTCTTCTTGTAGTAAATGCGGGATTTCCTCGGTCTTTTGATAAAATCCTCGTCAAGGATTTCGTTCCATAACTCCACAACCTCATCCGACTTGGAGAAAAACCTGTGACCGCCGATGTCGCAACAGAATCCTTTATATGAAACCGTCTTGGATATGCCCCCCAGATAATCGGGGTCGGCCTCAAGGACGGTTACGGAAACGCCCTTCTTTGCGAGAAGATAGGCGGCCGTAAGCCCCGCCGGGCCCCCGCCCACGCAGACAACCTTTGGAGATGACCCGCCAACGGGCCGTGTTT
>JAPOUR010000041.1:0-28644 GCA_026708565.1 Candidatus Dadabacteria bacterium | reverse complement strand
CCGCCTACCTGTAATCTTCTATATTTTCACCCAGCGCCTCTTTGCGGCTGAGGCGTATCTTCCCGTCTCTTTCTTTTGACAGGCATTTGACAAGCAGTTCATCTCCCTCGTTGACCACATCCGTAACCTTCTCAACCCTGCCCTGCTCCAGTTCGGATATATGCACAAGGCCGTCCTTGCCGTTGTCCATCTCCACTATCGCGCCGAAATCAAGCACCCGCTTGACCTTGCCGAGATAAACTTTGCCGGGCTCCACTTCCTCTATTATCTTCTGAATCCTGTTGATGGCGTTCTCGCACGACTCCTTGTCCGGAGAGGATATAAGCACCTTGCCGTCATCCCCGATGTCTATCTGTGCGCCGGTCTCATCAATGAGTTTGTTTATCACCTTGCCGCCGGAGCCAATGACATCCCGAATCTTGTCGGGGTGTATCTGAATCGTCATTATGCGCGGCGCATAGGCGGAAACATCCTCATTGGGGCGCGTTATAGCCTGTGCCATTTCGCCAAGCACATGGAGGCGCGCCTCTTTCGCCTGACTGAGGGCGTCTGACAGTATCTCTCTGGTAACACCGTCTATCTTGATGTCCATCTGAAGCGCCGTGATTCCGTTCTCCGTCCCGGCAACCTTGAAATCCATGTCGCCCAGATGGTCTTCATCACCCAGAATGTCGGAGAGAATGACCAGTTTGTCACCCTCTTTGATGAGGCCCATGGCAACGCCGCCGACCGGAGCGCGAAGCGGAACTCCGGCATCCATAAGAGACATTGACGCGCCGCAGACGGTAGCCATTGAAGACGAGCCGTTTGACTCAAGAATTTCGGAAACCACCCTGATAGTGTAGGGGAAATCCTCTTTTGACGGCAGAAGGGGCCTCACCGCCCTCTCCGCCAGCGCCCCGTGCCCTATCTCCCTTCTGCCGGGAGCAAGCCGGTTGCTGGTTTCACCCACGCAGTAAGGCGGGAAGTTGTAATGAAGCATAAAGTGCTTCTTTATGTCGCCCTCAAGCGAGTCTATCCTCTGCTCGTAGTAGGCGGTTCCGAGAGTGGCCGCCACCAAAGCCTGAGTTTCTCCGCGCGTAAAAAGCGCCGAGCCGTGAGAGCGCGGTAAAATCCCCACACGGGAACTGATGTCGCGGACGGTTTTGAAGTCGCGCGAGTCCGGACGGACACCCTTCTCCACTATGAGCGAGCGCACCACCTCTTTGGTCAGTTTGTCAAAAGCGTCGGAAACCATCCCCTCCTGTCCGGGAAAGCGGCCGCCAACCTCTTCTCCGGTCTGCGCGCGCACTTTGCCTATCTCCTCTCTGCGCTCATCCTTGGACGGCCTGACAGCCGCCTGCTCAAGTTTGCCGAGGGCGAACTCCCGCACTGCGGCCCCGACCCGCTCCGTGTCGGAAGTGTCTTCCTCTTCAAGAACCCTGTTGGGACGGGCTATGCCGGACGCAAGTTCCTCCTGCATCGCCACAAGTTCCTTTATGCGCTCATGGGCGAACATAAGCGCCTCTATCATGTCGCTTTCGGAAACCTCTTTTGCCCCGCCCTCAACCATCACAATTGCGTCCATGGTTCCGGTTACGACTATGTCCATGTCGCTTGACTCAATTTCCTCGGACGAGGGGTTGCATACCAGATTGCCGTTTATTCTTCCGACCTTCACACCCGCTATGGGGCCCTCAAACGGAACGTCCGACAGAACAAGCGCCGCCGACGCCGCGGTGGCGGAAAGCACGCCGGGGTCCGCCTTCGTGTCCGCGGAAAGCACCGTTATCATCACCTGAGTTGGGTATGTGAACCTTTTTGTTATAAGCGGCCTTATGGAGCGGTCTATAAGCCGCGAGGTGAGAATTTCCTGCTCGCTGGGCCTGCCCTCCCTTCTGAAAAAGCCGCCCGGAATTTTTCCGGCCGCGTATGTCTTTTCCTGATAGTTGACCGTAAGGGGAAGAAAATCTTCCTGTATGCGGCCTTCCTCCGCCACAACCGTGGCGAGAACCACCGTGTCTTCGCAGCTCATCAGAACCGCTCCGCTCGCCTGACGGGCGACCGTTCCGGCTTCTATTTTGTAGTTTGAGCCGAAGAGTGTTTTTTCAACTGTTTTTTCCAAGAATCTGTCCTCCGCTGAATCAGTGCCTGAGACCGAGTTTTTTGATTATCTCGGCGTATTTTTCGGGGCGCGCTCCCTTCATGTAGTTCAGAAGTTTCCTTCTTTTCGCAACAAGGCGCACAAGGCCCCGGCGCGAATGCGCGTCTTTTTTCATCTTTGATGTGTGAGTGGATATTTGCTCTATCCGCTTTGAAAGTATGCCAACCTGCACCGCCGAAGACCCGACATCTCCGGGCTTTTCGGCGAATTCCTCAATAACTTTCCGCTTTTCATCTTTGTCTAAAGGCAAAACTTCAAACCTCCAATTTTACCGGCGCGAGGCCGGACGCCCTGAAAACCAATCCAACAGAGGGAAAATGCGACAACAAGCGCCCCCTTGGGCAACCCGCCAATTATATCACCGCCTCCGAACTTGTCCACAGCGGCAATCATCCGCCGCCCACCGCCTTTAAGATTTTTTCAAGCGCCTCGTCCGTGCCGCACTTAAAGGTGAAACCGGCGGCGTTTTTATGCCCGCCGCCGCCGAACATGGAAGCCACCTCGCTCACGTCAATGTCTCCCCGCGACCTTATGCTCGCCTTCCAGAACAGATTGTCGCCGTCCCGCTCCTGCCTGAAAAGCAGGGCAACGCAAACGCCTTTCACGCTCATGGGAAGGTCAACCATGCCCTCGCTGTCCTCCCTTGTCGTGCGGGTTGACTCAAACATCTCTTTGTCAATGCGAACCCACCCCACCTTTCCCGTCTTGTCGGTCTTGAGGGTGGCGAGGACGCGCGCGAGCAGCTCCATTCTCTCAAGGGACTGGTTTTCGTAGATGGCGCTTGAGATTTTCTCCGGGTCTGCGCCGAGGGAGACCATCTCCGCCGCAACACGGAAACATTCCGGCGTGGCGTTTGAGAATCTGAAAGAGCCGGTGTCGCCAGATATGGCGGCGTAAATACAGGTGGCGGCGGCGGGCGGTATCTGTGCGTCAAACGCCTTGAAAATCTCATAGACCATAATGCCGGTGGCGGGCGCGGATGTCTCAACCCACTTCACCGCCCCCGGCGAGGACTGCTCTTTGTGATGGTCAATTATGGCGACTTCCTTCCCGCAGGACGTGGCGTATTCCCCGAACCTGCTCCCGGCGCGGGACGGAACGGGGCAGTCAAGAACCACAAGGGCGTCAAAATCGCCGCCCAAATCGGAGGAAAGTTTTTCCGAGCCCGGAAGAAACCGCAGAAAAGCCGGAACATTGTCGGAACAGTAAAGGGAAACCTTTTTGCCGAGAGATTCAAGCAAAGAGGCAAGCGCGAGCATTGAGCCCAGAGCGTCCGAGTCCGGACTCTCGTGGGAGGTCAGAAGAAAACTGTTCCCGCTGTCCAGCAGACGGGTTATCTCTTGTGGAACTTTCAACCGCCTTCCCGTCAGTCAATCGCTTCCAAGCCCTTGCGGTCAACGATGTTCAACAGTTTCCGTGCGACTCTGCTCGGCTTTGTCTGTCCGCTTTCCCAATTTTCCACTGTTTTTTTGCTGACATGCAGATGAGAGGCGAAATCATCCCGGCTGCTGCAAGTTTTCTTGCGGATTTGCCGTATCTGTTTGGGCGTGTAGCCCTTACAGAGGAAGTCAAAGTAGCGCATTCTTTCATCGCTGAGAAACCCTCCCTCATGAAGGTCTTTCATTGTCTCATAAACGACTTCTTTGATTGACTTACCGTCCATTGTTTTTCACCTCCCTAAATCTACCGTCCGCAACCAGTTTGTCCAGTTTGCGGCTACTGTATTTTAACAGGTCTTTCGCCGATTCCTTCAATGAAGTCAGATTGTCTTTCTCTATATTTTCACGGTCGCTTTTGGTGAAGCCGCTCATAAAGAAAACCACATCGCCCGCGCGGTAAATCAGCAAAACCCGCGCTCCGCCGCGTTTGCCCCTGCCTTTCAGGGCAACGCGCTTTTTATAGACATTGCCGCCTCAATTGGCATCCACTTGCCCGGCTTCAATCTCTTCCACCGCTCTCCACAGCACGGCGTCAGTCAGCCCTTCTTTGGAAGCCCACTTGTCAAACAGTTTTGTTTTGAACGCCCGCATGCGAGAAGGCACATTGTAACACATCGGCGGGTGGCGGGGTCTCCCCCGTCATACCGTGCTCCGACACGGTATCCAGAGGGGTTGAGGGGTTTGCAGTTGTCTTGGAAGGGGTTATATTGCCTGCCGTTCAACGGTTAGGATGTTTTGAAAAAGGGGGGTGTCGGAATGACGCGAAAAATAATGCTGGCGATTGTGCTGGCGGTAATGGTGAGTGGGTGCATTCCTGTTGCCCACGCGCCGCAAGATACCATACCACCAAGGCACTTGTGGCCAAGTTGTTACAACCGCGTAACGCTTCACCACACCTTCACAGGGCGCGACATAAAGGTTGCGGGACACAGAAGGCACAGCATAGACAGTTTGAGCGACTTGGACGGTTGCCAGTTGTCGCACAAACAGGGCGACACGCCCGTTTATATCTGCGGTGTTTGCGGCAAACAAGTGGACAAGGAGTTAGGTCAAGGCATTGACCAACTTGCCTGTGTTTCTGCGGAACACGACAAAAAATACGGTGATGGTTATCTGCTCGCCACCACGAAGAAGTGCCTCAATCTTCCAGAAGGTAAAAGTGTCGATTGCATCGCCAAGCATACAGACAAAAACATTGTCAGGGCTTGCGAGAAAAAGGTCTATGGCAATGTGAAGACCCCAGACCCAGAGGAGGACAAGTGAGATGGACGGAATAATAACAGAGTGGTGGAAACTGGTTGACCGCCAATCACTGGCAACCGCGATATGCGGGTTTCTACTGTATAAGGTGTGGTCGTGTATATTCGGCAATGTCCTGCTCCGCGCTTGGTGGAAGGACAGTATTTTCCGTGCCTATGTATGGCGGGGAATAGCGGCGATGTTACGTGTCTCCCGCAAAGTTTACACCAGAGGTAGAGAAATACCGGAAAGACATGTGATGGTGTTAATGGAAGCCCGCGCAAACGGGGTTCTCAAGAGAAACTCGCACACGGAAGACCCGCAAATCAAATCCCTTATAAGGGAAGTGCAAGACATTAAGCAACTGTTGGTGAAGGATGCTACCAACAACTAACCTTGTGCCTCTTTTACCATTTAACCACCTCCCCGTCCCCTCTGGATTCCGTGTCAAGCACGGAATGACGGAAGAGGGACGGCATAACGGCAAAAAAGCGGCTCTTTTATGAGCCGCTTTTTATCCCTTCAACCGCCTTCCCGCCTTATTATCTCATCCACCCTGCGGGCGGAGTCCGCCACATCGTCCGGGCTGAACTCAAGGGACGGAACTTTTCTCATATTGAGCCGGGAGGCGACCTCGCGGCGGAAAAATCCCGAAAGTTTGCCGAACGCCTCGCTCATCGCGTCCGGCGACCCGCCCTTCATGTGGGTGAAAAAAATCTTCGCGTGAGACATGTCTCCCGACAGGGAAACATGCGTTATGACCGCATGGGAAACCCGCCTGTCTCTTACATTTCCCTCGCTGATTATGTTTGCTATCTCCCTCTGCAGAAGGTCGCTCACGCGCTCCCTTCTCTTGCCCCCCGCAGTATGCTCCCTCGCGGCCATCAGAGTTGCTGGGCGGTCTCGTTAAGGCGGAACACCTCAAACACATCGCCCACCTTTACATCGCTGAAGTTTTCTATCGTCATTCCGCACTCGTAACCGGACTGCACCTCTCTCACATCATCCTTGAAGCGCCTGAGCGAGCCGACCGTGCTCTCATAGACGACCGCCCCGTTCCTGACTATCCTCACATTCTGCCCCCTGAGCACCTTGCCGTCATCAACCACACAACCCGCCACAATTCTTTGCCCCGATATGCGGAACACCTCTTTGACCCGCGCATGCCCTATGGTCTCCTCTTCAACCAGCGGGTCAAGAAGACCCTCCATTGCCAGTTTCACCCTGTCCACAAGTTCGTAAACAACCGGGTAGGTCTCAATGACCACCCCGCGCTCCGAGGCGTCCGCCGCGGCTTTTGAGTCCGGACGGACATTGAATCCTAAAATGATAGAGCCGGTAACATAGGCGAGTTCAACATCGGCGCCGCTTATGCCGCCGACAGCCGAGTGCGCGATCTTGACGGAGCACTTTTCGGTGTCCAGTTTTTTAATGGAGTCTCTGACCGCCTCGGCTGAGCCCTGAGTGTCGGATTTGAGAATGAGGGAAAACTCCTTGGGACCGGCCTCCTGTTCCTCCGGGGATGGCATCGTTTTTAGGGAATCCATGGAAAGGGGCTGCGGAACAGACGGCGCGTCCTGCCGCCCCAGAACAATGCGCCTGTTTTCAACTATCTGCCGGGCAACCTTTTCATCCTTTACGACATGAAACATCTCTCCCGCCTCCGGCACACCGGGAAGCCCCATCACCTCAACCGGCGTTGAGGGACCGGCGGTTTTAACCTTTGCTCCGGCGTCATCGGTCAGCGCCCTGATCTTTCCGCAGAACAGCCCCGCGACAATCTGGTCTCCGACACTGAGCCGCCCCTGCGTGACAATTACATCCGCTATCGCCCCGCGCCCCTTGTCAAGGCGCGACTCAAGAACAACCCCCTTTGCGAGGCCGGAGCCGGGAGCCTTGAGCTCAAGCACATCGGATTGCAGGATTATGAGTTCAAGCAACTCCTTTATTCCCGTGCCGCTTTTCGCCGATATGTTGGCAAACATTGTGTCGCCGCCCCACTCCTCGGACACCAGCCCGTGCTCGGACAGCTGCCTTCTTGCGTTTTCAGGGTCGGCGCCCTCTTTGTCAATTTTGTTGACCGCAACTATCACCGGAACTCCGGCTGCCTTGGCGTGGCTGACCGCCTCAATGGTCTGCTCCCTCACCCCCTCGTCCGCCGCCACAACAAGAATCACAATGTCATTTATACTCGCGCCGCGCGCCCTCATTGAGGTGAACGCCTCATGGCCGGGCGTGTCAATGAACACTATCCGCCTGTCTCCGGAGGCAACCCTGTATGCGCCGATATGCTGAGTTATTCCGCCCGCCTCGCCGGAAGCGACATTGGCGTTGCGGAGGGTGTCCAGCAGGGTCGTTTTCCCGTGGTCAACATGCCCCATAACACTCACGACCGGAGGGCGCGAATCTTCATCTTTCAGCCCCGCCGCCCGGTCGTTCAGGTAATCCGACTCGTCAAACCTGTCAACCTCAACATCAAGCCCGTATTCGGCGGCGATAAGGGTGGCGGTCTCATAATCAAGCGCGGCGGCGGAGCGCGGGTCAACGCCGACGCTTCTCGCCTTCGCTCTCACATCCCCGATTCGTATCTCCATTCTGCGGGCAAGGTCGTCAAGGGTTATGGTTTCCCCTATCTTCACACTCTTCTTGCCCGGAGGCGGCGCGGGGGCCGAAGGCGGCGAGGACGCTCCCTGCTGGGGCCTCTGCTGCCTCTGCCTTCTTATATTGTCCTGTCTTCTGCGGAGGCTTTTTTCATCGTCAACCACATACTCTTTCTTGCGCGGCGCGGACGGCGGACGGGACGGCGGCTCATCGCTCTTTTTTGAAAGGTCGGAAACCAGAGCGTCTTTCATCCGGCGGGCGAGAATCTCTTTTTCAGGGTCAACTTCCTTCGGCTCTTTGGGCTTCTGAGGCTTCGGGGGAGCGGCGGGCGGTTTTTTCTGAACCGATTCCTGAACAGGCTCATCGGCGGCGGGCGGCTTCGGGGAAGACGGCGCGGGGGGAGCGGCTTCCGGTGTTTCCTGCGGGGTTTCGGCGGCGGGTTTGCGCCTGCGCCGGACAACAGCGCCGGTTTTTTTGCGCGTCTCAACAACCTTGCCGACTGCGGACTCTATGGTTTTGACCTGATCCTCGGCGGGCTTGGGCTTTTCCGGCTCCGGAGGAGCGGTGAGAAACCTTCTTATTTTCTCCGCATCTTCGGACTCAATTGAGCTTGAGGCGGTTTTGAGGTAAATCCCCCCTATCTTTTCCGCGGCGGAGAGAATCTCTCTGCTTGAAACGCCTATCTCGCCCGCAAGTTCATGCACCCTTTGCGAACTCATGCCTTCTCTTCGCCGGCGGCGCTTTGCTCCTGCGTGCCGGTTTCCTCCGTCTGCCCGGCAACGGCGGGCGCATCGGGGCTCACGGCGGGCACGTCATCGGGGTCGGCGGTCTGTTCATCGCCGTCCCCCGCCTCTTCCCCGGCTTCCTCTGCCTCTTCAGCCGCTTTCTTTTCCTCCGCCGCCTTCTTTTCGGTCTGTTCCTTCACGTTTTCCTGAAGAGCCGTCCTTGCAAACGAGATGATTTCCTCAACCTCTTCGTCGCTTTTGTCGCCGAGAACATCTTTGACGCTTTTGGAGTCCGCAAACACAATGTCTTCAAGTTTTCTGAAGCCCTCGTTGTACAGCAAACCCGCCAGAACATTGTCCACCGAGGGCAGCCGCGCCAGCATGGCGAGGGACTCTTCCTTTTCCTGCTTCATCTGGTCTTCGGTTTTGATGTCTATGCGCCACCCGATGAGGATTGAGGCAAGGCGCACATTCTGCCCGCCGCGCCCTATTGCAAGCGTGAGCTGGTCTTCATCAACAACAACCTCCATCTGGTTGTTGTTCTCGTCTATTATCACCTTGTTGACAACTGCGGGGGACAGGGCGTCCGATACGAACCGTCCAAGATTTGCCGACCATGGAACTATGTCTATCCTCTCGCCCTGAAGTTCCTGAATGATGTTCTGAACCCTTGCGCCGCGTATTCCCACACACGCCCCCACGGGGTCAACATCGGGGTCGTGGGAGTAAACCGCTATCTTCATCCGGGAGCCGGGGTCTCTGGCTATGGCCTTTACCTCTATAATGCCGTCCGCTATCTCCGGAACTTCGCCCTCAAAAAGCCGCTTTACAAAATCCGGCGCGACCCTTGACAGAATGAGGCGCGGAACTTTCCTCTCTTCGTCTATCTCAAACAGAAGCGCCTTGACACGCTCCTGAGGCTCGTAAAACTCCTTGGGCGCTTTGTGTGAGTAGGGAAGAAGCGCCTCGGTTTTGCCGAGGTCAACCACTATGCTTCTTCTCTCTATTCTCCGCACAATTCCGGTTACAAGCCGCCCCTTGCGGCTTATGAATTCCTCGTAGATAACTCTGCCTTCGGCCTCTTTGACTTTCTGGAGGATTTTGTGTTTGGCGTTCTGAATGGCGACCCGCGTAAAACCCTCGTGCGTGAACGGTTTGCCTTCGCTGTCTTCAAAGCCGTCCGCATCGTCATGGGAAAGCGGCTCGGAACTCCAGACCTTGATGCCTATCTCCTCTCCCACCTCGGATTCCGGGTCAAGTTCCTTCGCTCTGCCGACCTCCACCTGCCGCTGCGGGTCGGCAACCTGTTCAACAACCTCTTTGTATCTGAAAAGTTCAACCGCCCCCTCTTCCTCATTGTATTGAACCTCAAACTCGCCGGACCCTGCCTCGGCGCCGGTAACATTCTCAACGGCGCTTATTACCGACTCTTCAATGGCCTTGACCACCTCCTCCTTCTGGAGGCTTTTCTCCCTCACAACGGCCTCTATAACTCTATTCAACTCAGTGGACATTTTTATAACTCCCTCTGCAAATTTGCTTTTTCAATGCTCTCAAACGGTATTGAGAACGTCCCGGCATCCTCGCCGGTTATCTTCACAAACCCTCCGTCCGTCCCGTCTATGCGGCCTATAAACACTCTGCGCCCCTGCCGCTCCTCTTTTGTTCTGACCTTCACTCTTCTGCCGCAAAACCTGTCGTAATCTCCCGGCTTCTTAAGCGGCCTCTCCACGCCCGGAGACGAAACCTCAAGGTTGTATGAAGAGCCAAGTATGCCCTCAACGTCAATCAAAACCGCCATTTCTCTGCTGAACTCCGCGCACTGCCCGACGCTCACCCCGCCGGGGCCGTCAATGAAGACCGCCACATTGCGACCGGAAACCCGCAAGTCCACAATCTCAACGCCGGACTGCGCGGCGACCTCTTCCGCCATTTCCGACAGTTTTTCAATAATCTCCGTCATTCTTTCCGGCCCCGACCGCCGACCATACAAAAGCGGGCGCATGGCCCGCTTCCGCAAAAACAGCGATGTGCTTGGCGTTTATTCTACACAAACGGCGGAGTTAAGCAAGGCGGACACGCTCACTTCTTCATATCCGCGATGTACTTGGCCTCCATCTCTTTGAGCGTCTTTATCCGTTTTTTGAGGTGGGCCGCTTTTTCAAATTCAAGGTCGTCCGCGCTTTTTTTCATCTCGGCGGTGAGCGTTTTAATTTTGGAGGGAATTTTTTCCGGCGCCACGGATTGCGCGTCATCCTCTCCTTCAACAGCCGGATAGTCCGCCTCGCACACAAGCCCCATAGCGCCGCGCAGGTTTTTCTTGACCGCCGAGGGGGTTATGCCGTTCTCTTTGTTGTATCTGACCTGTATCTCCCTGCGCCTTTCGGTCTCCTTCATCGCCGCGTCCATGGAGGGCGTTACCTTGTCTCCATACATAATCACCCTGCCATTGGTGTTTCTCGCGGCCCTGCCGAACATCTGAATAAGCGCCGTCTCACTGCGGAGGTATCCCTCCCTGTCCGCGTCAAGAACGGCGAACAGGGCAACCTCCGGTATATCCAGCCCCTCGCGGAGAAGGTTGATTCCCACAAGAACCTCAAACTCCCCGCTCCGCAGGTCGTTGATGATGCGGACGCGTTCAAGCGTCTCTATCTCCGAGTGCATATAGCGCACTTTCACGCCCGCCTCCCTGTAGCAGTCCGTAAGGTCTTCCGCCATCTTCTTTGTGAGCGTGGAGACCAGAACCCGCTCGCCGCGCCCGTTGGCAATGCGAATCTCCCCCAGCAGGTCGTCAACCTGTCCGCGCGCGGGCCTGACCTCAACCGCAGGGTCTGCCAGACCCGTTGGGCGTATGATCTGTTCCGCCACCGCGCCGCGGGAAACGTTCATTTCGTAGGCGGCGGGAGTGGCGGACACATACAGGGTTTGCCCCACCCTGTTTTTGAACTCGTCAAAATTCAGCGGGCGGTTGTCAATCGCCGAGGGAAGCCGGAAGCCGTGCTCAACAAGGGTTTCCTTGCGGCTTCTGTCTCCGGCGTACATGCCGCGAATCTGCGGTATTGTCTGGTGGCTTTCATCTATCACGCAGACAAAGTCGTCGGGAAAGTAGTCAAGCAGGGTAAACGGCGGTTCGCCCTCCTCCCTGCCCGACAGGTGGCGCGAATAGTTCTCTATGCCCGGGCAGAAACCCATGGTCTCAAGAAATTCAATATCTCTTGACGTGCGCTCGGAGAGCCGGTCTTTGCGCTCAATCATGCCGCGTCTCTCAAAATGCCCCGCCCTGCCCTCAAGTTCACCCTTTATCCCATCTATCGCGGCGAGAAGTTTTTCTCTGGGGGCGACATAGTGGGATGCGGGATAGAACGCCGCCTTGTCCATACGGCGGAGAACCGCCCCCGTTTCGCGGCTGACGGCGCTTATACTCTCAACCGTGTCGCCGAAAAATTCCACCCTCACCACCTCATCGTCCCCGTGGGACGGCATAACGTCAACCACATCGCCACGGACTCTGAAGGTTCCCCTCGCGGGGGCGTCGCCGCTTCTTTCGTATTGGATGCCCGCAAGGCGCGACACGAAATCGTCCCTGTCCGCCTGCGCGCCCTTTTCTATGAAACTCATCATTCCGTAGTAATCCTGCGGCGCGCCGATGCCGTATATCGCCGAGACGCTCGCCACCACCACAATGTCGCGCCGTTCAAAAAGCGCGGTTGTGGCGTCGTGGCGCAGTTTGTCTATGTGGTCGTTGATGGCGACATCCTTTTCTATGTAGGTGTTGCTCTGGGGAATATAGGCTTCGGGCTGGTAGTAGTCATAGTAACTTACGAAGTAGTGAACGGAGTTGTCGGGAAACAACTCCCTGAACTCCCCGTAGAGTTGAGCGGCGAGGATTTTGTTATGGGCGAGAATAAGGGCGGGGCGGTCAACCTCCGCAATGGCGTGGGCGACCGAAAATGTTTTCCCGCTGCCGGTAACGCCGAGAAGCACCTGATCGGAAACCCCGTCCCGAAGGCGCGAAACCACCTGCCTTATGGCTTCGGGCTGCCCGCCTGCGGGTTTGAAATCGCTGTGAACTTTGAATGCGCTCAAGTAACCTCCGAGGGAGATATTGTTGCTCATTGCGGCGGGGAGTTCAACAAGGGGGAGTTTGCTCAACTTCTTGCCATTGAAAGCCAATTTGGTATTTTACGGCTATCTGTGGGTTACAAGACTGATGACAATGACTGATTCAGAGAAAAAAGGGCAAGTGGAACGCGAAGGGAATGTGATTAGCATAAGAGGACATGCTGACATTGACCTTCTGCGGGTCTTCTTGGCAACAGTTTATCAATGTTCTGAAGAAGAGCATAGCCTTATTATACTGGACTTCTCACTTGCTGATTTTGTTCACCAGCAGTTTATGGTTTCGGCATTGCCTCTGTTGGTAAAGTACAGGAAAGATGACAAGATTCAGTTCACATTGAAATTGCCGGAGCAGGAAGAGGCGGAAAAGTTGTTTCGCAATGCCAACTGGGCGCACTTTATTGCCCCGGAGGAATTTGAAAATTCTCCGCTGATAACGGAGACCCATCTGCCAGCGACCCGTTTTACCAACCATGATGAGCAAAATAAAGCCGTGGATGATACGCTGGAAACATTGCTGAATAATTACAAATTCAACAAAGACCAAACCAATGCCATTGAATGGTCATTGAACGAGATAACGGATAATGTGTTGACCCATGCCCAATCATCAATTGGCGGTATTGTGCAAGTTCAGGGACACATTGACCCGCCGCCTTATATTGAATTCATTGTCGCCGATGCGGGAATTGGCATTCGTCAAAGTCTGGGAATGGACAATGCGGAAGACGCGCTGAAGCGGGCAATTCAAGAAGGGGTTACGCGAGACAGCAAAGATAATGCCGGCAATGGTCTCTTCGGCACTTATCAGGTGGTAACCGTTTCCGGCGGCTGGTTTTGCCTTTCCTCCGACAAGGCGCAACTGAAAGGAAACAAAGAAAGTGGCATGAAAACCGACCCTTTTACAATACCGCACACAGGCACATCTGTCATTTGCCGTATTGATTTGCGCGATCCGGATTTGCTTGAAAAAGCCCTTGTCTTTGGCGGCGAGAAAAAGGAAGCATCGGGCTTCTATTGGAAGAACCGGTTTTCTGGCAATGATGATGTCATGAAATTTGTCATGGTCAAGGAATGCAACTACGGGTTTGGCTCGCGCCATAGCGGGCGCAAGGCAAAGAATCTCATTGACAATATCATCGCCAACACCGATAACGAGGTGATTGAGTTTGACTTTGAGGGAGTTCGCATAATCTCAAGCAGTTTTGCCGATGAGGTATTTGGACGTCTGTTTTATGATTTGGGAGCGGTGCAATTTATGCATCGCATCCGCTTCAGAAACATCACCCCGAACAATGCTTTGCTGATTGACAGGGCAATAGCCCAGCGCGCGGCTATCAACATCAACAATTCCGGCAACAAGAACAACCCGTGAATAACAGTCCCCCGCACGCTTTGTTGGACATACGGCCCGACCATCTGGCAATTGTGCGCGGCATCCTGCGCCGCCATGTGCCGGACAGGAAAGTGCTGGCTTTTGGCTCACGCGCAAAGCGAAAGGCAAAGAAATACTCGGACCTTGATCTCGCCGTTATAGGTGAACACCCGTTATCTCTGTCTGTTGAAGCATCGCTCGCCGAGGCGTTTGATGAATCAGACCTTGTATTCAAAGTTGATGTGGTGGACTGGGCAAAAACCGGCCCGGCGTTTCGGGAGATTATTACCCGCAGCGCGGTGGTTGTGCAGAACGGCAATGAAGGCGGAATTACCGCCTGATGAAATAATACGCTATATCAGACGGGAAACGCGCCTTGTCGCTGAGGTAGATGTGAACTCTGAATGCGCTCAAGTTAACCTCTGCGGGAGATATTGAAAAAACGGTTGCCTGTCATTTCTCATCCCTTATGCCAATTTTGCCGGTTGTGTCCTGCGCGAGATTGCGGAAAAAGAAACTTTGCCGATGACCAATATAAAGCGCGGTAAGGCGGGAGATCCAAACCTTGTCCACATCCTTCACATTCTCAAGGCGGGGAAGCGAAATCCTGTAGTTGGCCAAGGACCTATATATCTCCATACCGGGAGTAACCGCGCCTACAAGAATGGCAAACATAATCAAGCCCTTCAAAGTTCCGGCGGTAAAACGGTTGCCCCGGCTGTTGGACAAACTGTCCAAAACCACACACCAGAACACAAACAAAACGGGTATGGATGTCCGCATTGCTATGTCATTAAGAATTCCGACCTTATACAAGGGCAGGATTGCGAGAATAATCAACAGCGCTACAAGCAACCCTCTCCGTCCACGCGGAATTAGCAGTAGTGCACAGACGCCGACCAAAGCAAATTCAAACGCCAGAAAGGCGGCATAACGCGGCCACTGCCCCGTCTCGGTAAGCGTCCCGGCAAAAAACTCATATCCCATTGAAAGATTATTGGAGGAGATGTAAAGGAACACGGTCAGCAACAGCAAAGCGCTGCCGGCCTGTTGCAACAGCGCGGAGGGCGGCAGAACCGCCGTGCGAATATACTGCGGCATGAGCGCAAACCATACAATAATTAACAACGCGAGGCCCAATGCCGAAAAGAAAGACCAGAGGAATATACAGGCGCCAAGCAACATGCTGTGCCTGTAGAATCCGGCTTCATCCTTCATCTGCATAAAAAGCGCCGCGCCCAGCCAGCCGGGAAGCCCATGTTGCGGCACCCAGTAAAGCAGGGTTGACATGCTTGAAAACTGAAAATACTGCATTCCCGCCGCAAACTCTATGTGCTGTCCAAGCGGCGGAGATTGAGGGTGATAGATATGCCAAATAATAATGTCCATGCCGCTGAGAATGACAAACAGCGGGGCCAGCAACTTCACCCCCCCCGCACAAAGCGGACAAACCAGAGCAGAGTCAGATATGCCCCCGCCAGTGTCCATGTGAACAGGGCGACATTCGCCGCCGCCCAGCCGAAAACCTTGCCAAAAGCGGCGGCGGGCAGATGGTAGCCGATGGTATAAACCAGAGTCCTGTCGGCATCAAACAGAGCGGGCCACTCGGAAAAAATCAGCATCTTGAATATGGCGTTGTGTTTTTCATAGTCCCAGTTCTGATAGCCAAACCCGCCCGCGCCGCTGGTGGCAGTCCACAGGAGGGCGACAATACCGCAAATCACCAGCGCCTTGCGGTTCGGCCTGACATTCGCCTTGATTTCACCGCCCCATTGAACCAGAAGAAAAACCAGCAGGGCGGACAAAGGCAGGGCGTAGATAAGTTTCAGCCAGCCGAACAGGAAAATGAGCATGGGCAGGGCCAGATAGGCCAAAGTGATGTGAACCAAGTTGCCCCTCTTTATTTGATTCCATGTCTGCGTCAGACACGAAGCAAACCCCGAATTCACATCCGTATCTGAAGGCGGCGCGGGCTGCCCCGGCGGATATTTCTCTACTTGTTGCGGACTCTCGGCAGGGGGCACGGATTGGCGCGGCGTCTTTCGTCCAGCGAAATTCCTCTTTTTCTTTTTACCCATCTTTTTTACTTTCTCTTTCCACTATACCTGAATCTAACAAGTATAACTTCTCAACACTCAGACAACGGAGATGGCAAACCTTCCACCGCCTATTAATCCGGTCATGTCCATGCAGGTCCTACCGCCTGATGAAATAATACGCTATATCAGACGGGAAACGCGCTTTGTCGCTGAGGTCGTAACGGTCATAATGGCGCAAATTGCAGTAAGCAAGATGGGTTGGTGGCATACTGTAACCAATGAATGTCGTATCCTTGAAAAACACTATCAGTTTGGGACCGCTTGAATCCAGCATTTGACAGTATTCCAAAGAGTTCCTCGGCAGGCCGAATTTGTCGGGGAATTTGGCTTTATGTAGCAATCCTTTAATGGTGATACTCACTGAAACTGCAACACTTGGAAACCTGTGCTTGTGCTGATTCAACTTGACATGCACATAATCGTTGTAGGGCGCAAGGAAATCACCCTTCTCCAAGCCATGCTGGTCAAGCAATGCGCTCAGGTTTTGAACCGTCGGCACCATATAGTGGTGTCTGGGTTTCGTCCACAATTCCGTTACTGCGGGAGACATAAACAACAATGCGGGAATAACAGCGATTACTTTATAACGAAACAAGAAACGGAGATAATGTTTGTCATAAACCAAAGCAAAAAGAGACATCGCCCCAATGCCGATAAACGGAAGAAGGAATTGAGCGTAATGAGGCCAGAAATGCCTTGTGACAATCACCGCAAAAATGGAAAACGGCGCTATTATCGCCAATGTCAGCAACTCAAAGGAGGCCGCCTTCTTTTTATAGAAACGACCCGCCAGCCCTATAAGGAAGAGGACGACAAAAACCGTCCACGAGAAAAACAGCAAGGTGGAAAACAGCCCCATTCTTTTATAGATAACAATCATCCACTTCCAAATCCATTCCATACCCTCAGGGAAAACCTTCTCCCTCATTACCTCAATTCCGGCAATGAACGAACCTAATTCCCCGGTGATGACATAAGGCAAAACATTGACGCACAGCAAAAACAAGCCCACACATGTGTTCCACAAAAGAAACAGTTTGGCGACTGAACGGTAATCTATCCTGCCATCCCCATTGTCAATCTGTGCCGCCATTGATACCCATAGAGGAATCAAGCCAATGAAAGCAAACAGATAGGGACGAAGTCCAACTGCTAAACTCGCGCAGAAGCAAGCTACCAAAAACACCGCCGTCCCTGGGTCTACACCGGACCGCCCCACACTACGCTTCATCAAAACCGCCGCCACTAAAGCCATAGACACCGTCAGCGTGTTGATGTGATGGGGTTCATGTGCAGGTACTGAGGATAGATACAGCGTGAACACACCTCCATACAGCCCCGCATAAAACCCCAGTTGCCCGGGAAACCCTCTCGTCGGCGAAAAAACATCGCGCACAATGACATAGACGGAGTATGCCCCTGCCAAACAGGCACCCATGCTCATCAAATACCAGACCTTGTAACTTCCCAACAGGGCCGGAAGGGAAAAAAGCAACTGGATTACGAGCAGTTTGTCATCAAACAACTGCTGTGTCCATATCATTACCCCTTCGGTCAGATGTTGCCCCAGAAACATAAAAGTGGAAATATCCGGATTTCCATGCCAGCCATCTGAACTCAGCCGCATCGCCCAATCCCACAGCACCGCAAGAATGATTATTAATGCGGGGAGAATGGCGCCGATTTGCACACCGGACGATTTAGTTTTGATTTGACGATGCTGACGCCTGACTGTCTTTTGTTTCTTACCCACAAATGCCTCTCATAATCATGTCTCTTTTGTGGAACCGTCCGCAGTCACCGGTTTATACAAATACCGTAATTTGTATATCACGCAACCGGTCATCACAATAAAAAGGCCGAGTCCGGGTATCCATTGCGGAAAGCAAACACCCGAAAAACGTTCCGCGCAACTGCCTGTTATCCAGCGCGGAAGCGACATACCGGAAAGTAGTTGCTCAAAGGCGAATGCCTGAAACTGGTTCATTATCAAACCCACAGTGATAAACAAGAGAATTTTTCTCTCCTTGCGGGTGGCATTTGTCCACAGATAGGAAAGGACAGGCAACAAAACCAGAACGCATACCAGCGAATAGTGATATGCCAGTTCCGGCACGGCCACCATAAACGGTATGTAAAACAGGAGCCCTGCAAAAACAGACTCTTTTCTCACAGTAGACTTCGGCATTTTTACCGCATCAAAACAGAACATTGCAAACAGCAACAGTCCCCACAGCGGCATGGCAACCGCCTTGAGTGGCCACCCCAAGCCAAATAGCTCTCCGAAATGAAACAATGTATTGGCCATGCTGCTGTTTGCACCGGTTTTGAACATTGAAACTCTGGTCGATGTGGTCCATTCAAACCACTCCATCCACAAGTTGGGGGCAATGAGTATCAAGCAAATTAAAAAGCCGCCAAGGGAAACAAGGTTCCGCCAGCGGCGCATGGCAACAAGCGGCAGAACCATAAGGATGGGGTAAACCTTGAATGAAATGGCAACCGCCAGAAATAAACCCGCAAGAATTTCCTGGCGTTTGGATTCCTTTGTCAGAAAATACACTCCAAGACTTGTAAGCAAAATAACAAAACCGTCTAAATTCCCCCTGTCAAAAAGGAAATGGAACGGGAAACTAAACATTGGAATCAGTACGATGAGCAACAACATTGCCTTGTTTTCAACCCGATTAATAGAGAGGGTAAATACCCTGTGCATGAGAAATATAGACGCTACAACAGACACAAAGGTCAGTAATGATATGAACACACTTGCCAATGAATGAGAAATATAGGTGAGCGGTATGTTCAATATAGCCGGTATGGGAGGAAAAGGATAAGGAGCGTATTTTTGTTGTAGGGTGTCATACGGATTGATTCCCGTAAGAATTTCCCCTGAAGCCCGGTAAATTATTCCGTAATCATATCCAAACTGCATCTTGTATATAAAATAGAAGTGCTTCTGAGCCAGACTGTGAAACAACAGAACCAACCCCATGGAAAGGATGGTAATAAAAAGGAAAACAGCAAGCGGCGGCTTGGTTTTCAGGTGTAAGAGGATACCTTCCAGCATGCCATGGCCGACATCCAAATCCGCCTTATCAGTTTGCGCAGGAGGGTATGCATGTGGCACGATTCGCTCGCCAGACTTCCTCTTTTCTATTTTACCCATCTTTTTTCCTTTCTCTTTCCACTATGCCGGAATCTAACAAGTATAGATTCTCAACATGCGGACAATGGAGATAGCAAACCTTCCACCGCCTATAATCCATGCCGTCTGATGAAATAATACGCCACATCAGAGGGAAACCGGGCTCTGTCGCTGAGGTCATAACGGTCATAGTTGCGGAAATTGCAGTTTGCGAGATGGCGCGAAGATATTTCCTGCCTCAAATACTCAAAATACCCCAAGTACTCCATATACTTGAAAAACACGAGCATTTTGGGGCCTCGTTCATCCAGCATTTTGCAATATTCCCGAGAGTCTGTCGGAATACGAAAATGCGGAGGTATATTCACTTCCTGCCACCACCCGCGAACGGTAATATCTGTGGAAAGCGCGGCATTCTGAAACCCATGCCTGTCTTGATTTAACCTGACATGGACATACTGATTGTATGGAGCGAGAAAATCGCTTTTGTCCAAGTTGTGCCTGTCAAGCAACGCGATAAGGTTTTGAACCGTTGGAACCATATAATGATCATGAAATTTTGTCCGCAATTCTGTGAGCTGAGGGAACACAAAAAACAACGCCGGAATAACGGCAATTGCTTTGTAACGGAACAGAAAGCGGAAAGTCCGTTTGCCGTCCAGCAAAACGAAAAGAGACGCCGCTCCGATGCCGATAGACGGCGCAAAAAAATGCGTGTAATGATTCCAGAAATTCTTCGCAAATGTCATCCCAAGAATGGAAAACGGCATTATCGCCGTCAGCATCAGCAAATCAAAGGCGACCGCCCTGTTGTATAAACGGTTCGCCGCCCCCGTCAGAAAGAGAATGAGAAAAGCCGCCCACGAGAAAAACAGCAAAGTGGAAAACAGTCCCAACTTGTTATACACAACGGTCAACTCACTCAAAATCCACTCCCAACCGTAGAGAGCAATCCTTTGATCCATCATTTCAATTCCGGCGGTAAATGAAGCCCATTCCCCGGTAACAATATAGGGCAAAACATTAACGGACAGCGCAAACAGCCCGACGCATGCGTTCCAAACAAAGGCAAACCAGACGGTTGAACGGTATTTTATCCTGCCGTTTTCACCGTTGAGTTGAGCCGATATTGAAATCCACAAGGGAATTAAACCGACAAACACCAGCAAATACGGACGAAGCCCGACCGCCACACTCGCGCAAAAACAAGCCAGAAACAATATAGCCGTCTTCCGTTTTTCACCGGAATGCGCTGTTGTTAAATACCGTTTTGTTAAAACCGCCGCGATTAAAGCCATGGACACAGCCGACGCGTTTATGTGATGGGGCCAATACGCAACCGAAAAAAGATACAGCGTGAAAACACCGCCATAAATCCCGGCGTACCGACTCGTATTTCGCGAAAATCCCCTCGCCTCCGAAAACATATCCCGCATTATGGCATAAACGGAATACGCCCCAATCAGGCAGAATCCCATGCTCATCAAATACCAGACATTGTAACTGTTGAAGAGAGCCGGAAACGCAAAAAGAAACTGAACTATAAGCGGTTTAGTTTCATAAAACACTTGCGTCCAATTCAAAATTCCTTCCAGCAACCTTTGTCCGACAAACATAAAAATTGAAACATCCGAGTTTTCATGCCAGCCATCTGATAGCAACCGTGTCATCCAATCCCAAAACACCGCCAGAACAATGATTAGCGCCGGGAGAACGGCAAAAACAACATCGTATCGCCCGCCGGACGGCTTTCTATCGGCTCTTGTGCGTCGCTGATTTTGTTCGGCGCCGGATTGAGAGCCGGACGGTTCCGTTTTGACTTGATGACGCCTTTTTGTTTTTCTTTTCTTTCCCATCTTCTTTTATGCAGAAAACCCCGCTCCTCCGTCCGTCCGTTGCTCCGCCGTCTGCGCGGCGGCCTTGTCAACCCCGGTGTGTTTATCCGCTTCCGGCGCGACCTCCGGCGAACCCTTTGCCACTTCTTGCGGATTCTCATCAGGGGGGGCTGGCTGACGGCGTTGTCTGCGTTTTGTCTTAGCCATGGTGTTAAGTCGCTGAAACAGAATACTTTGTTAGTTCGGGAGGCACAACACCGAACCACCGGCCTTTACACGAAACAACAGGCAGACAGAGCGCAACCGCCTCGCTGAAACCTGTCAGCGCAGACAGGCGGACCAGGAAGGATATGCGGTCTTTATCAGTTTCAAATGCAGACTCCAGTGAGCCGGAGGTAGTCCGAAACCCCCTTTTTGTCGTTTTCGCTTGCATAAAACATCATTTTCCGTTACTTTACGCAAGCGAAAGCGGAAAACATATGGCGGCAAGAGATCTAACTGAAATGCTGGCCTCAAGGGGGCGTAGCAGTTTCGTCTCAAAAGAGGCATGCGAAGCGCTCAAAGTCTCTCCGGAAGCGGGCAGACAGGCTTTATATCGGCTGACAAAGCAGGGGAGGATTGCGTCTCCGGCACGCGGATTCTATGTTATCGTTCCGCCTGAATACAGGTCTCTGGGATGCCTTCCGGCGGAACAATTCATACCGGATTTGATGCGGCAAAAGGGGCTGGTTTATTACGCCGGCTTATTGACCGCCGCGCAGTATTACGGGGCGGCGCACCAGAGGCCGCAGGAGTTTCAAGTCTTCCTGCAAAAGAATCACAGGCCAATCCGTTGCGGCAAAGTAAAAGTCAAGTTCATCGCCAAGAAGAACATCAATGAAGTCCCGACCCGCAAGCGCAATACGCCCTGCGGTGAGTTGAGGATATCCACGCCGGAAGTTACCGCCATTGATCTTGCGGGTTACCCGCAACACGTTGGCGGATACAACCATGTAGCCACCGTCCTTGCCGAATTAAGCGACGAAATAGACCCTGCGGCATTGGCGGAAGTTGCGACAACCGCGCCGGTTGCATGGACCCAACGCCTCGGCTATTTGCTGGAACTTGTCGGAGCAACGGATATTTTGACGGAAATTAGAAAGTATGTTCACGAAAATGCGCGGGAATACATCAATCTTATTCCGGGCAAGACCGATGCCGGAGACCCGCGTCTGGGTGACTGGAAACTAATCATGAATGACAGGCCGGAGCCTGACACATGATTCCGCGCGGCTACATTACGGAGTGGCGCGCCAATGCGCCGTGGGTGGATGACTCGCAAGTTGAACAAGACCTTGTTATAAGTCGCGCCTTGCTCAACATTTACTCCAACAAAACACTCCATGACACCCTTGATCCATGGTTGGGAGAACCAGCCTATAAACAGAGCAATGCGCGCATCACTTACAAGTATCGGTTTGAATCCGAAGACGGGCGACCGATGCGGCTGAAACTTGAAATCAACACAAGGGAACACCTTACAGTTGAAGGCTTGAAAGAGTTCCCGTTCGCGGTGGACTCACGATGGCATAGAGGGTCGTGCTCCATCCGCACTTACGAACTGAACGAATTATTGGGCACTAAACTTCGCGCGCTTTATCAGCGAAAGAAAGGACGGGACCTCTTTGATCTTGCAATCGCTCTTGACCATAAGGATGCCGTCCCCCGAAAAATCATTGAGAGTTTTCACAGATACATGGATTACGGAGGGAACAAAGTGACCAGAAAGCAATTTGAAGACAACCTTGCCCAAAAGTTGAAGGATAAGACCTTCACCGATGATATTAAGCCGCTATTGGTTTCGGGTTACAATTGGGATGCCAACACCATGTCAGAAAAAGTCAACAAATCGCTACTATCTCTGATTCCCGGCTGAAACAACACCTAACTACCGGCCTTTACACGAAATAACAGGCAGACAGAGCGCAACCGCCTCGCAGGTAGCAACTCTTCTGCAAGCGGGCTGTGAAGTCCGGAGGATGAGCCCCGATTTTTCTTGATTGGTTCTTGATTGTCAGGGCTGCAGAGCAATGCGGCAACGGGATGCTTTGCATCTTTGCGATTTCTCTTTTTACTCATCTTTCCGCCCGTCTTTCCGCTCCACCGGTCAGGGCCGTGCGTCCACGCCGCCCCGCCGCCGGGCAATGTGGCGGCTGAAAAAGGAATCCAGCCTTCCGAGATATCTTTCAGTGTCTATGTTGGGATTGTTTACCATGCTCTCCAGTTTGACTTCGGTCCGCCAACTTCCTCTTCTGTGGATTGTGTTAAGAGCGGTGTTCGCCTCAACAAACGGCGTCCATGCGCCGACCGCCAACAGCACAAGGGTATAACCTGCCAACTTTCCAAACCTTTTGTTATCTTCAATCAAGCCATGCGATTCCAGCATCCGGATGGCGGCAAGCATGAGAATAAAAACAAAGGGAATGGATGCATTTTTCTGCATGTCGCCGTCCCAAAGCCAGAACAGAGCGCACACGGCGGGCAGAGAGAGCAAAAACATCCACTCCAAATCTCTTCCGAGAAAACGCCCTTCCACCCGCCGTTTCAAGAGGCGGTTCGCCGCAAATACCACACCCCAAAGCAACCCGAATTCCAACAGAATAAACACGGGGAAAAACCCAAACCGTTGGCCCGATAGAAATTCAAACCCGCTTGCTACTTCCCCCGAACCCAGATAGGCGAGAAGACAGAAAGCAAAAGGAAGAACGCACAGGTTTTCGGGGGCGGTCAGAGGGCGGCGCCACTCTCCGGGCTCCCTTATTTTCGCAAACCACCAGAGGGCGGAGAGAACCGCGATGCCAAACGCCGTCATAACTGACCACAGCATTCCTATTGAGGCAAGAAAAACACACCCCCTCACGGAACTTCCACGGGCGATGCCGCTCATAAGCAGGGAGACAATCAGCCAACTTGAAAACGCATGCTGAGGCAACCAGTTGATTCCCACGAGATTGGAAGGGATTTGTTTTCTCGGAATTTCCAGCCGCGACCACTCCTCAAGATGGTAGTTAAAGAGACCCCTGTTTTCGCCGAAAAGAAAAACACCCATCATATCCAGCCCTGAAAAGAGGAAAAAGAGAGCAATTATCCACTTGGCGGTTGTGCGGGAAAAAACAAAGACCCACAACAGTGAAAGAAACACGCCCAAGACCGTCCAGACAAACAACACCTGATTTGCAACGGAGAAGCCGAACAGTTTGCCCGCAAGTGCGGCGGGCAGATAGTAGCCGGTGTAGTAAACAAGAGTATGCCGGATTCCTTCCGCCTCAATCATCACGGGCCACTGTTCAAGGGAAAGGTAAGACAGCATCGCGTTGTGCTTGTGCCAGTCCCATGTCTGATGCCCCCATCCGCCCGCTCCAAGAAGGCTTGAAACCGCAAAGGCAACAAACAAGCACAAGGCGATGTGCCTGAAGGAAATTACCGAAGGGAGCGGTATCAGGTCTGAAGTCCGCTCTCCGGGCGGGAACTTGGCGGAGTTTTTGAAATAAAACCAGACCGCCGCAAGCAACAGAACAGCGCAAGGCAGAGACCAGACCGGGCGGAGATGCCCCAGAATGAAAATAAACGCCGGAAGCGCAATGTAACAGACGGTTGCCCGCTCAAGCAGGACGGTAAAAGCCCCCTTGTCAATGCCGGAGGCCCTTCCTCCTCCGTCCGTCCGTTGCTCCGCCGTCTGCGCGGCGGACTTGCCAGCCCCGGTGTGTTTATCCGCTTCCGGCGCGGCGGGACGCTTTGTGTCGTTGCGGTTTCTCTTTTTACTCATCTTTCCGCCCGTCTTTCCGCTCCACAATGTTTGAGTCCAGAGAATATAACCTGCTCAGGACGCGAGCCACGGAGATAGTGAACCTTCCGCCGTCTGTTATCCGGTAGCGGCCGTTGCCGTAGACCACCCTCCCGGCGTCCAGTTGTTCGTTCAGGCGTTTTTCAATTCCCTTGCTCTTGGTGAAGTAAACATGGATGAACTCACCGCGAATTTCCTCTTTGGTCAATCCCCGCTCATTGCTATCCAGAAGGTTTATCAGATACAGAGTGACGGAACGGTCAAAGATGGCGGGGACCGTCAACCAGAAACAGGCGGCGGCGAAAAAGAACACAACCCCCGCGCCGATGGCTCCCGCAAGGTTCAGAACGGACTTCCTGTGCAGTAGCGCCAGCCCGACGGCCACCGCAGGAATACAGGCAATCAGTATCATCAGACACTCGGCAAGAACATTCCCGCCCGGCGCAACCTGACGTTTCAGGGTGAAAACCCCCACATAGAAGGCAACTCCCGCGCCTGCGGCCAGCAACATGCGCAACGCCTGAAACAACTGCGGCCTTGCGGCTTCGGGTGATTGTGCTGTCGTTTCTTTAACTTTCACGGCATCATCCCCGTGTTCCCGAAAAGTTACGAGAACCACTTTAACAGGCGAATGATACCCATTTTCGCCGCCTGTTTGTGCGCGGAGACATCCTTGCGCCCTTTTATATCGGCAAGGTTCTTATGGTAGTAGAGGTAGGCATTGTAGAGCATTTCCTCATTGGTAAGCGTGGGCTTCCATTGCAACTCCGCCTTGATCTTGCCTGTGTCAAAGACAAAATCCTCCGCAATCATCTTGTATTGATAAGGCCCCAAAAGTGAGACTTTAAGCCAGTAAGCCAGCCTCATGGCAAGAAGAGTCGGCGCCTTCGGCAGAGAGGCGACCCTGGAACCTGTTCCGGCTTTTTCAATTACATAGCCGTAAACATCCCGGAAAGAGCGGACATTGTCCGAACCGATGTTGAACACGCCGGATTTGTCGTGCCGTAGGGCGAGTTTGCAGGCGGTTATCAAGTCCCGTGCGCAGATGAACTGATAGATGTTGTCTCCCCCGCCGACAACCCAGACCTTTCTTCCCTCGTCTATGAACTCAAAAAGAATCGCCAGCAGTCCCAAACGGCCTTCATCCATGATCGTGGGGCAACGGAAAGTTACATTGATGAAGTCACCGGCATACTCCGCCAGAATCTTCTCTCCCTCCCATTTGGAAAGCCCGTATATCTCCGCCGGTTCCGGCTCGTCATCCTCCATGACCGGACGGCCGAAATTTTTCGCCCACAGGCAGTTGGATGAAGTAAAGACAACCCTCGGAATGCCGTGCCTTTTTGCAACCTCCGCTATGTTGCGGGTGCCGTCCACATTGGATGTCCACAGGAAGTTTTTGTCTTTGACCGCATGGGCAAGAATAGCGGCGCAATGAAATACCGCATCAAATCTGGTCTCCCTGCAAATCGCATCCAGCAGGGAGACGTCCCTTATATCCCCCCGAACGGCCTTCAGGCCGGGATGCCGGAAAGGGTCCCGCTCAAGGTCAATGCTTACACAGGCAAAACCTTCACGCAACAGGTCCTTCTTTAACAGGTCTCCGAAGAACCCGGCTCCGCCCGTAATCAGGATATTTTTCAATGCGAAAAGACGGGAACAACCCGGCCGCAATACCGAATGCGGCCCACTTTAACCCGTGCGGGGTGTCAGTGTTTCTTTTTGCCCCCGCAACCGCGCTTGCCCTTGCCTTTATGGGCCTTCATCAGCGTGAGTTCCTCTCTCTGGTCGGGAGTCAGAACCTCCCTCATCTCAAGGAACATTTCCAGTTTTGCGGCCTCCTTCTCCATCTTCGCTTCGTGCTTTGCCCGCCATACGGCCCTTATTTCGCCCGCAGTGGAAGAACCAGACATCTTCACCTTCTTGTAGGCGATTTTTGCCTCGGCAACCTTGTTGTAGGCGTCCATCACCTTCTCGCGGTGAGACTTGGATATCTCATCCAGAAGGGATACCTGACTGTCGTCAAGCCGGAGAACCTCTTTCGTGAAAGAACTTCTCCACCAGAACATACCGGCGGAGTGTTTCTTCCAGTGGCACTTCTTCTTGCACTTGCGGTGTTTTCCGTGATCATGGCCGTGTTCACGGTCCCCTTTCCCCATGAATTTTTCAAACCAGCCCTTCTTTGAGTGGTGGTCGCCGCAATCCGCAATAGCGGCGGGCGGGGAAACAACAATCATTGCGCAAACCGCGACAATGTAACAAACAAATTTTCCGTTCAATGTAAGCACCTCCTGCTGACTGGCAACTGCCGGAGGCAAGTGTAAAAACAAACTCCGCATTGTCAAGTTTGCGCTTGACAATAACACGCTCATTGTTATTGGTAATTGCCCCGATGAAAAGCGGAAAAAAAACCAAAAGCGCGGCGGCGGTGTGTCTGGTCGGCGCGGGGCCGGGAGACCCGGGCCTCATAACGGTCAAAGGCATGGAGGCGCTCCGGTCCGCCGATGTGGTCATTTATGACGCGCTTGCCAACAACTCCCTGCTTGAATTCGCGCCGGAAATAGCGGAATTCATCTTTGCGGGCAAGAAAAAAGGGTTCAAGGCGCTTGAACAGAAGGAGATAAACGCCCTGCTGATTGACCGGGCGGGGCGCGGGAGGAAAGTCGTCCGGCTCAAGGGGGGAGACCCGTTTGTTTTCGGGCGGGGGGGGGAGGAAGCCGGGGCGCTCATTGAGGCGGGAATTCCGGTGGAGATAGTTCCGGGCGTCAGTTCGGTTCACTCCGTCCCCGCATATTCGGGCGTCCCCCTCACGCACAGGGACTTTAACTCATCCTTTGCCGTGGTAACCGGCCATAAAAAGCCGGGCAAGCGGTCGCCTGTTGACTGGGAGGCGCTCGCGCGGATGGAGACGGCGGTGTTTCTTATGTCAGCGGGCAACATCGGGGAGATAGCGGACAAACTTATGGAAAAGAAAAAGCCGCGCAAAACTCCCGTGATGGTAACCGCGCGGGGAACAACGGGGCGGCAGAAAACGGTCATCGGGAAACTGGGCGACATAGCGGACAAAGTCCGCGCGGAGGGAGGCGGACTCGCGCCGGCGGTGGTGATGGTCGGCGGCGCGGTGGGCATGAAAAACCGCTTTAACTGGTTTGAGAAAAAACCGCTTTTCGGCAGAAAGATAACCGTAACCCGCCCGGCGGGGCAGTCGGCGGATTTCATAAACCTCCTTCAGCAGAAAGGGGCGGAGGTGTTCAGTTTTCCTTGCATAACAATCATTCCGCCCGCCTCATGGAAGCCCGTTGACAGACTGGCGGACAACCTCCGGTCATGCGACTTTCTGACTTTCACGAGCGCAAACGGCGTTGAGCGTTTCTTCTCGCGCCTTGATATGCGGGGGCTGGACGCAAGGGCTCTCGGCGGCGCGGGGACGGTGTGCATAGGGAGCAAAACCGCCGAAGCCCTGAGGCGGCGCGGAGTGCGGGCGGATATTGTTCCCAAAAAATACACCGCCGAGGGCGTCCTTGAAGAACTGAAAAAGAGCAATGTGCGCGGCAAAACCTTCTTCATTCCCCGCGCGGACATAGCGAGAGACGCCCTGCCGGAGGGGCTGTTGAAAATGGGCGCAAAGGTTGAGACCGCCGCCTGTTACCGGACGCGCGCCCCGAAATACTCAAAAAGCGAACTCGCGGCGGCGCAAAGGGAGGTCGCTTCTTCGGATGCGGTGGTCTTCACAAGTTCATCATCGGTAACGGGTTTTCTCGGCATATTGAAAAACGGAGCGGAAATTTTGCGCCGTGTGCCGGTCGCATGCATAGGGCCGGTAACGGAGCGGACTGTCAGGCGGGAGGGGCTGACCCCCTCGGTGGTGTCGGGCGTTCACACAACCGCGGGGCTTGCGGATGCAATGAGCGATTTTTTTTATGAAGGGGAATAGTCAACCCCCCGTCTTTCCTGCTCTCCCCCGTCTTGGTGGATTCTCAGGAATGACGGGAATGACGGAAAGACGGCTAATCAAAAAGTCATAAAAACCGCGTCCTTTTGATGTATAATGTCCTCAAGTCCGTTCTTCGGGGGCGGAAACTGCAAACTTCAAATCGG
>JAPOUR010000040.1:13225-32310 GCA_026708565.1 Candidatus Dadabacteria bacterium | reverse complement strand
ACCCACGCGGTATTCGTGGTTCTTAATCTCTTTCGGCACTCCGATTTTCATCCGCCTGCCTCTGGAAGGATAACTGATTCCACTTACACCCTCGCTTTTTGAGAAACTGCTATTCGTAACTTTATCAAGGTGTTGGCTGAAGATCCTGCTTTCTCAAGGTTTGCCCCTCTTCTTTGCCGTGAGCCGAAACTGTCTCCAGTAACAGAGTTAATCATCTTTCGTAACGATTGATGGATGTTTGAGTCAGAGGGGTAGTTTTCTTTAAGGAATACTGAGACGAGAGTACTCATTGCGGCAATCTTGCCAGCTTGCGCTTGCATCTCATCACAATTTTCCTCGTTTATCGTGCTTGTCCAGTAAGTGACGGAATCCTTAATCAGTTCATCGCAGAACCCTTCTGCAGTTCTAATGACATGCTTTTCGGTTTCCCACTTCCGGACGGACTCTTGAATCTTCTTGTTGAAGTAGTAAGCAAGTGATGCGGTAACGACCGCGCCAAAGCCAAATGCCAGAAACTGGCCCCAGTTCATTGTTGGTCCTGAGCATCGCGAATGTATTCTCTTACATTCTCAATGTATGGATCAAAGTAGCTGTTTTCCGGTCTGAACTCCAGTGCTTTAATAACCGCCTCAGCAGACAGTCCTTTCACACTAATAAGTCCGCCGAATGCCTCTTCCAAGAAGGATGAGGTCAATCCTTCCATGCCCTCAAAATCCACTACCAGAACATCATTTTCCCTGATTGCCTTGTCAATGCGTGGAAACAGCAAGTCATCACGGAACGCTTCTCCGCTTTTGTTGCTGTCACTCCTGTACCTGCCAATCGGCGCAGGAGAAAACTCTTCAGCTATCTTCAACAAGTTTTTCATTGTTCACCTCATCACTCCCGTAGGGAATGATACTCCATTCTACCAGAGTTCCATTCATTCTGCGAGGCAAAGATTTTGAAACAACAGATTCCTCCGTATCTTTAGAATGTTTTCTGTATTCAACTATCCCTTTCCCGCTGTATATCTTAAGGGTTCCCTGTTTGCTTTGGTCAATCAGGTTCCTAAGTTCAGAAAGCCCACGACCACGGCCAGGTAGTTTCGTAGATGTCTTCCTTTCTTGGATGGAGATTTTCATTAGTTCGTGGTCACTACCATCACTTTTGATGAGGCTTAGTAACTTGATGCCGAGCTTTCTCAGTTTTGTCTCACTAGAATCACGCAAGGTCCCCGGTATTGTCAATCCTCTGTCATAGCAAACCACCTTCACTTCGCCGGTTGCAACATTGAAGGAAGCGGAAACCCACCATCTTTCCGAGGGTTTTTTCTTCACCCTGCTTGTATAAGCATGATGGTGCGTGTTGGTAATCGCTTCTGACACTCCGGCGTAAAATGGCAAGTGAAGTTTTTGAGGAATCTTCTCTGTCGCGGAAACTCTTTCCACCTCTTTGATGATTTTTAGGACATCTTGCCCGTCAAGGCGAGTGCCGGAGACAAAGTTAACAAAGATTTCATCTTTTGTGCCCTGTTGTTGTGAGTGGTGTTGAGATTGAGGCGACACCTTCAAGAATTTCAGGAAGCCCATCTCATCTATCAAAAGATTCCTCACGGTGTTATTCCATTCGTTGTCACGTGCTCTTAATTTTGTGTTGTTTTCAATTGTGTAGATGTGTAATTCAGCGAGCAACATTAACGCTCCGGATGCGTTGATGTTGCTGATGTTATTAAAATTCACATGGAAGTTTTTCCCTCTGGCTGTTTTCAGAAAGTCTCTCAAATAGTCAATCTTCTCAACGACACCATTGTAGTTTTTTTCTAAATCAAAACTCTCGGGCAGGAGAATCTCGTTCTCTTTCTTGGTCGGCGAGGGTGAATCACCTATGTCATTATCTTGGCTTTTGTATGTGATTTCCCGTCTTTTCTTTGAACGTTTGTATTTGCCTTTTCTTGCCTCTTCGCGTCTTCTTGCAATTTTCAGGCGAAGGAGGGCCTCTTCTCTGGGTGGGGGTTTTTTCAAATGTAGATAACTCCTGAGTATTACCTTCAAATGCAGAATGGATAATGTACGGGCTTTTCCGGTTATATCAAGCGTTTGAACCCTCTCACCGCCCCGGCTTTGCCATGCGGTAAAGCGTTCCGTTCCCTACCGAAAGAAACCAGACCGAACCGTCGGGCGCAACGCGCACATCACGGACGCGCCGGGTCTCCGGAGTTTCTATCCGCTCCGCCTCCTCCATGCCCCGGTCGGGCGTCAGGCGCGAGATGAGGTCAAACGCCAGCGAGCCGACAAGCAGGTCGCCTTCCCACTCAGGGAACATATCGCCCGAATAAAACGCCATTCCCGAAGGGGCGATTGAGGGGTCCCAGTAATGCTCCGGCTGCTCCATTCCCGAAGCCGCCGTTCCCACGCCTATTTTCCCGCCGGAATAGTGGCGGCCGTATGAAATGACAGGCCAGCCGTAATTCGCTCCCCGCCGTATCAGGTTCACCTCATCGCCGCCCCATGCCCCGTGCTCCGCCACCCACAGCCGCCCCCGCGCGTCAAACGCCGCGCCCTGCGCGTTGCGATGCCCGTAAGACCAGATTCCGGGGCTCGCCCCCTTCTCTCCGGCAAAAGGATTGTCCGCAGGGATTGAGCCGTCCCTCGCAACCCTTATCACACTGCCGTTTCCTCGCGACAAGTCCTGCGCCGAAGGGCGGTCTCCCCGGTCGCCGACCGTGAAATAAATGAGTCCGTCCGGCCCCTCCGCAATGCGGCTGCCGTAATGCCGCCCGCCGCCGCTGCCGGTTTCCAGTTCCCAGATTACTTTCACATCCTCAAGCCGGTCTCCCCGGAGACGCGCGCGGGCGAGCGCCGTTCCGCCTCTCCTTCCCTGCGGTTTTGAAAAACTCAGGAAAATTTCGCCCCGCTCTCCGAAGTCGCCCGGTGTCATCACATCAAGCAGCCCGCCCTGACCGCGGGCGCGCACACGGGGAACATTTTTGACCACGGAGAATCTTCCGTCTTTTTTGTAACGGCGCATTTCGCCGCCCCGAAGTGTGATTAGAAAATCGCCGTCCGGCAGGAAAGCGAGAGACCACGGCTCTCTCAGCCCCCCGGCGATCGCCGTGAACTCCACCGCCCCCGCCGATGTCTGCCTGACCGCCGCATGCGTCAAAACGGGCGGCGCGGCGGCGAATGTTATAAAAACCGCCGCTAACTGAGCCGCCGCAAACGCCCGCAGCGCCCGCAATTTACGCCACCTCGCTTACTTTCCAGTTTTCGTCAACCCAGAGGCCGATGACTTCCGCCTGAGGATGAGCGGATTTAACCGCTTTAACGGCTTTTTCCGTGTGGGCGGTCTGCGCGTCTTTCGGCTTGGGGTTTGCCGCGCAGTCGTGGTGTCCCGCGACCGCGATTGCGGCGGAGTTGTGCTTTTCCACCGAGATTTGAATTGCTTTGAAGATGTCGCCCGCCTTGCCGGAGCAGGTCGCAAGGTTCGCGCCGGGCGCGGTGATGCAGTCAACATAGTCCGCGCCGAAACGGTTTTTCATATACTCAATGACGGGGATTTGCGCCCTGCCGTCAATGCAGTTTATCGCCGTGCAGAATTTGCCGCTCATATCTCCGTAATTGTAACACACGGGCGGGCGGCTATAATCAGAAACTATGGGCGAAGAAAGTATTGCCGTTGCGGTTTGGGGCTATCTGTCCGGCACGTTTCTTGTTCTCGCGCCCGTTTTTCTGTTTGGTCTTTTCCTTTCGGGGCTTATGCGCGTGCTTATTTCGCGCGAGCAGGTATTGGGGGTGATGGGCGGGAATGACCTCCGCAGTTCCGTGGCGGCGGCGCTTGCGGGCGTTCCCGTTCCGCTGTGCAGTTGTTCCGTTCTGCCGGTTGTGTCCGAACTCAGAAGCAAAGGGGCGAGCAAGCCCGCGTGCGCGTCTTTCCTTATTACCGCGCCCGAAACCGGAGTTGATTCCATTCCCGTTACCTATGCGCTGCTGGGGCCGTTCATGGCGGTGTTCCGCCCGCTTGCGAGTTTTATTTCGGCGATTGTCACCTCAATTATGGTAATGACGTTTGACCGGGGGGAAGCCGCTTCCGCCGCGCCCGCGGAGGAGGGCGGCGGCCACTGCTGCGGCGCAGGCGGGGAAGAGGATGATTATGTGGGGTTTTCGGAGCTTGCTCGCTCCGCGCGTTTCTCTCTCTCAAGGCTGCTTGGCAGGCGCAATGTTTCCGACCCTTTCGGGCAGAAAACGGCGCGGTTGCGGACGATTCTGGCAAATGCGTCTCGCCGGGCGTTTGTTGAGCAAATGGACATGATTTTGTATCCGCTTCTTATCGGCGTGGTTGCGGGCGCGGCGATTGTCGCGCTTTTCCCGGCGGACCTCTCCGCCTACGGCGTAACGGGATATGTTCAGTATCTGGTTTTGCTTGCGGCGGGAGTTCCGGTTTATATCTGCGCCACCGCCACGACTCCCATCGCCGCCGCGCTTGTGCTCAAGGGCGTAAGTCCGGGGGCGGCTCTTGTGTTTCTGCTGTCGGGACCCGCGACCAACACGGCGACCATAGCCGTTTTGGGCAGGCAGTTCGGCTGGCGGTTCACCGGCGTGTATGTGTCTTCAATTTGCGTGACGGCGGTAGTCACGGGGGCGCTTCTTGACCTTGCGCTGATAGCCACCGGCTTTTCGGTTGTGGCAAGCGAGGGGGGCCTTATGGGCGGAATGGTCGGCGCGGTTCAGGTTGCGGGACTCATCGCGTTTGCCGCAATAGCGGCGTGGCGGATTGCGAGCGGACGGAAGGCGCGGGCTGCATGAGTTTTTACGCGAGCGGGGTTTTTATTCGGGTTTTTTCCCGCGTAATTTCGTGGGTTTTATGTTTTTCCGTTTTTGCGTTTTCTCCGCTCTCCGAAGCCGGGGTGTGGCGGATGTGGGAAAAACACGGGGATGCGGCGGGGGCTGTTTCCCATAAAAAATGGGGAGATTTTCTCTCCCGTTACGTTTCCGTCCGTGAAGACGGCCTTGCGCTTTTTGATTACGGCGGCGTTTCACCGGAAGACAAAGCCGTTCTGGACGGCTATGTGGCGGAACTTTCCGCCGCTTCCGTGCGTTCTTTTTCGCGTGATGAGCAGTTCGCCTACTGGGTCAATCTCTACAACGCGCTCACAGTTCAACTCGTGCTTGACAACTATCCCGTGCCTTCAATAAAGAAGATTTACACGCGGCTTGTGTCAATAGGCCCGTGGTATAAAAAACTGGCTGTTATTGAGGGGGAGAAGATTTCCCTGAACGACATTGAGCACCGCATTCTGCGCCCGATATGGAAAGACCCGCGCGTGCATTACGCCATTAACTGCGCGTCAATCGGGTGTCCCAATCTTGTTGCCGCCTACACTGTGAGGAACACGGAACGACTGCTTGAGGAAGCCGCCCGCGCTTATGTCAACCATCCGCGCGGTGCGGAGGTGAAGGGCGGGAAACTGTTTGTGTCATCAATTTACAAGTGGTTTATAGAGGATTTCGGGGACGATAATGAGGGGGTTATCGCGCACATTAAGAAATACGCTTCTCCGCAACTGCTGAAAGATTTGAAGGGGATTAACAAAATATCGGGAGATAGTTACGACTGGGATTTGAATGATACAACGGGGCGGTTGCCGTGAGGTGTCCGGCGGGGGGATTAGTTGATATCGTTGCCTGATACTTATACAATAGGCAGTTGAGGAACATCAAATGCAGTTGACAGCCATAATAACGCCAGCAGAGGAGGGTGGGTTCATTGCAATGAACCCGGAAACCGGGACTCATACGCAAGGGGAATCTGTTGAGGAAGCCCTTGTGAATCTTAAGGAAGCAACGGAACTCTACTTGGAAGAGTTTCCCTTGAAGCATTATGGCAAATCCTTTTTGACGACTATTGAAGTCCGGGAAAATGTCTCCTAAGTTACCCCACCTGTCTGCCGGGGAGATTGTAAAAACGCTTGAGAGTATGGGTTTTGTTGTTGCCCGAACAAAGGGTAGTCACATTATTATGCGTCGGGGTTCATCCGGTTGCGTTGTTCCAAATCACAAAGAGGTCAAAATCGGGACGCTTGCCGGTCTGTTAAGACAAGCGGGCGTTGAGACCGGCGAATTTCTGGAAGCAATGAAGAAAGGGTAAGTTGGGAATGTTTATCTGGAAGTATTTCACGAACAAAGACACCGACGGGGGCCACCGGATTCAGTCCGCGAGGGAAACCGGCGGAAGGAGTTATTCGGGAGTGGTATGGGGATAATTCCTAAACCTCAATCTTCTCTCGTGACACTTCCGCCAGCCGCCCTATACAAGCATACTAATTCCCTTCTGCAGCAACATTCTTTGATAACTGCATACAGAGAGGTATGCTGGTACTGTAATGACTGGCAAGTTCAGTTTATCCGCCGCTAAATGACTAAAATAATTTACAAGTGAGAGAATATAAATTGCGACACCGTTGTGAATATGAGAAACAATGCAAACTTTGCCGCTGCCACCTTTCTTTCAAACCGCACGTGAAGACCATCGCAAAAATAATCAAACCGCTCTGTAATCCCGGTCAAGCGAAAACGCTGAACATGGGCAACAAAACGACCTAGGTCGTTGGAGCAACGTACAAGGGATGACTCTACTGCAATGATCGGTGATCTTATGTTTTTCACCAAGAATAATTTCCCCCATTCACCCAGTACTTCTCCAAGTAGTGCACCGACAACAATTGCCACAAATAAAAAATCTTTTTGTCCATCTGCCGCCGAAATGCCTATAGATAGGGCGCCTCCGAGAAAAAGAAATTCAACCATATTGGGAAAATTATAATAACGATATTGAGGAAACAGCGATGGTAACACACTGTCTCCGTAAGCCCATCTCATAAAGCGAATATAAGATCTTTTGCCGTCATTCCACCAATCATGCTTTGCTTTTGCCATCCATGCAATGGAGAATCGAGTGCCGGATTCATCCACAATACGCAAACAAAAGTCAATGTCTTCACCTCCTCCTAGTTTTGGAAATCTGGACGAAAATCTTTTCTTACCCATTGCTGAACGGCGAATTAATAAATTCGCAGTAATTCCCCATGAAACAGTTCTGTATTCTGCGGGCAGGTGCCAAAAAGTTAAAATGTCGCTATTCTGAATGCCGCGAGTGAAAGAATTATGTGGATTCGGAGTAAGAGTAGGACCGCAAAATCCGGGTGCATGTTTATTTGTTTGCATGGCATACTCATATTCAAAAAGAATGTTTTCATCTGGTTCAATGTCATCATCCCAAAACAAAACCCATTCAGCATTGGAAGCATCCAGACAGACATTGCGAGTCATTGGTGCGCCAATGTTTTGAGTGTTGTGAATAACCAACACATCTTTGCGTTGCAAGCGCTTTTCCAATCGTGCTGATATGAAGGCATCTGGATTGTCCACAGCGATAATAAACTTTATCTCCATGTGGTCGGGTTTCCTCACATCCAGCATTCTCAGTAGGTGGTGCTCGCTCATCCGGTATGACGGAATCAGTACATCCAATGTCGTTTTGTTCATGTAATCTCCCACTGTTGCTCCAGATCCTGAAGACAAAAACACCACGCGCCTGTTTCACATTGCACACGCGCCTGCTTAAATTCAGACTGCGCTTCTCTGACCGTTCGTGATGATACTGTCTCATTCAACCGACCGTAAATCGGTTGCTTTAACCACGCACAGAATTTTAACTCGCCATGCGTAAAAAGCGCCTGTCCTTTATCCAGTCCGCATGAACTTCCTTTTAATTTTTTGCTGCCGCCTACTATATCAGCCACCGCATTCCAAAACCACGGCGGATTCGTTTTGACTTGCGCACGGGCTACGACCATTCTCCCCAATGTGCGAATAAGAGCCGAGTCTTCGTTTTGAAATTTCAACCATGGAGCGTGTTTTCCCAGATAACCGTCATCAAAAACAGGCGTGAACTTGACATAGTCCACTTCGTGTAGATTTCCAAAATCCACTAAACCCGCCAAATGCCGGAATTCCATGTTCGCCTTAGATAATACCGTGTTTATGACAAACTCCGGCGTCCTACGCATTTGTTTTCTGTGCTCCAAGACATGCTCAAAGTTCTCCATGATTTTTTTCTGCTGGTGTCGGCTCATACCTCTGGCATTGGCGGCGACCTCCGGTGTCACTCCGTCCAGAGAAGCTGTCACTCCGGTAATACCTGCGGCAAGCAAAGAATCAAATCGTTGCGACGACAACAACAGTCCGTTGGTGATGACAACAACGGAGTCCACTCCGCTTGTTCTGTAATAAGAAATGAGTTCTTCCAAATCGGCTCGCAACAGAGGTTCTCCGCCGGAAAAAACTACGCGCTTGGTTCCCAGAGCCGACAATGTTTCCACAGGTAGCCGCAGGTTGTATTCAATTTTGCGACCAGTAGCGGGTGAGCCCCACTGACAATAGGAGCAGGAAGCATTGCATTGATAGGTAACATCAATGACTAGCGCGGGAATGTTTTTAATCATGAGAAAGCAATCCCTGAAAATCTTTCACGAGCCGTGCAACGGATTCTTCAAGAGATTCATGCGTACGCCAGCCCAGAATTCGTTTGGCAATCCGGGGGTCTCCCTGAAATTGTTCTGCCCCTACTCCGCGCGATGGAGCAACGGTTATTTTCCCCTCTCCGGTAACCAGCGCCATTTCCGCCAGATATAGCAAAGATGTGGCTCGTCCGGTAACAATGTCCAATGGCGGCAGGTCTGCGACACCCGTATTCAATATCTCAATTGTTTTGACAATTGCGTCTACAGTGTCGTTCACATGGTTGAAATCAAAGAAATTATCGCAACCCTCAACTTTCAAAATGCCATTAATTGCGGCGGCGCGAGCAAAAGCGGGCACCACGCGGTCAGCATGGTCATCAGTTGTGCCGAACACATTGGACAGCCGCAACACGGCAGTGGCAACCCCCAGCGTTCTCAAGTCGGCTACAATGAGTTCCGAAGTTGCCTTCGTTTTTGCATATATATTTACGGGATTGATTTGGAATGTTCCATTGCTGTTTTTGCATGGCGAATTGCCGTATACTTCCCGCGAACTGGCAAGAAGCAACCATGGTTTCCTACGTGACTCCAAAACAGCCATCGCCAGATTTTTCATTCCGCCTATATTAACGCTTTCACACAAAACAGGATTTTGTTCACCCCAAATCACCCGTGAAACAGCACCCAAATGAACAACGCCATCGCTTTGCCACACAGCATCCCGAACTCGGCGTGAATCCCTCAAGTCAAACCTTTCTTCTTCAGCCTTCGTACGCAAATCACATCCAGCAACCGTGTGTCCCAGTTTTTCCAATTGTGGTCGCAACGCTTTGCCTATCAATCCAGAAGACCCAGTCATGAATATATGCATTATAAGAATACTATACTTAATAAAGAAACCTTATAACAAGGTCGAGAGAACTTTCACTATGCGAATGACTGTTGTATAGAATGGGTGTGAAACGACCTGTGTGTCTTTATCAAATTTTGATGGGGCAAAGAAAAGAGAGATGAAGGGGGTGTTTATCTGGAGTATTTTTCGAACAAAGACACGGTTGATGGGGGCTACTGGGTTCAGTCCGCGAGGGGAACCGGCGGAAGGGGGTCATTCGGGAGTGGTATGAGGGTGGGGCGGAGGGTTAGTTGATATTGCTGATGACACCTATACAATAATCAAATTGAGGAACATCAGGAGTTTCCTCTACAACAAGGAGGAAGTAATAAATGGGCAAAGGCAAAACAATAAGGCGTTTTTACTGCCAGTCGTGTGAGGATGGTTCTTCTGTTTTCATAGACCATCATGCGGATAGGATGTTCTATCCGGCTGCAACAGAGATAGAGCGCAAAGGGCAGGGAGCTCTCGGCTGGCTTGCTCATGAATTTGAAAAGAGGACTGACAACACACCTGACCGTTGCGAGGTGTTTCGCGTTTTTGATTTTGGCTTGTCGGTTGAGGAAATTGAAGCCGATTTTCATCGGTTGGTAAATGTTGAGGGCGTTGTTTCCCACTATGCGACTCTGGTTCGCAGTTGGGTATGGATGCCCGAAGGTCATGAAACCGGCATTGTTTTGAACGAAACCGGGGAAATGCGTAAGTCTGCTACGGGGTAATTGGATGACTTCTTCCTATTCTGACGCGATTGAACTGGTAATGAAGGAAAACGGCGGCTTCGCCCCGTTGAAACTTCTCTACCGCGAAATTTGGAAATACAAAGACCGTAGCAAGGTAAAGGGCAAAACCCCCGACAACACAATACAGGAAAGGTGTCAGAGGGATGGCAGGTTTTACAGGTGCGGCAAAGGTGTTTACGGGTTAGTTGAACTCCGTCCGCAGATTGAACAATCGGCAAGAGATGACCTAAAAAAGCAACCGCCGGAAGAAAGGTTGCATACCCGGATGCAGGGGATGTTGCTGGAGATTGGAAATGCTCTGAATTACGAGACCTACACCGCTGACCGTTCCTGTCTTTTTGACGGAAAGCCTCTTGCCAATCTGGCAACACTCAAACAGATGCCCGGCTTCACATTCCCTAAAGTTACAAAGATTGCAGCGCGTATTGATGTGGTCTGGTTTTCTACTCAGGGCTTTCCCAAGGTTGCTTTTGAGGTTGAGAATACGACCAATTTTGACCGCGCTTTTCAAAGGTTTTCAGAACTGCAAGAGTTTCATACCAATTTCTTTTGCGTTGCTGAAAATTCCAGACAGAGCAGGTTTGACAAAGAGAAACAGAAAGTGGCTTTTGAGCCTATTGAAAAGAGGTGTTTCTTTAAATCCTTTGAAGAGGTGGAATCCGTATACGATTCCAGATCAAGTTTGCGGTTTCCTTAACTGATCTGTTTCTAATCAATGAAGGGTGGAAGGCAGTCAAGAAGTGATGGCGGATGAGAAGAAAAAGATTCACGAGTCGGATCTGTTGAGAACGAAAGACAATGTGATCAAACATGATTCCAGATGGGAGCATTTTAGTTACATTGAAGGTTCTGTATTGAATCGTGGTCCCCTTCCTCTTGAGAGGTATAGAGAATCCATTGTCAGCATCAGTTTGTTGGACAGTGTTCCTTACGCGATTCGCGTTCAGTTTGAGACTGTTAAAAACCTTGCTCTGTATTCTTGGTTTGTTTACAGATTTGTTCCGATTGCTGAATTGATTGCCCTTGTGACGGTTGAGAATACTTTGAAAGAGTATTTTGGTAAAAAAGGGTGGGGATTAAAGAAATTGTTGAAAGAAGCGAAAAAACAGAATCTCATTCAAAAAGAGGGGTTTGCACAATTTCACCGTGCTAAGGAGTATCACAAGGAAGTTGAAAAGATGAGTGGAATGGAAGATATGTCCTTTTCTGAACCAGAGGATTATGTCTCAATATTGATTGAGACACTTCCTAATTTGCGAAATGATTTGGCTCACGGGGATATAGGGTTGTATCCGGATTGTTTTCTCACTGTGAGAAGTTGTGCAGAAATTATCAATCAGGTTTATGATAACAAACCTGATTAAATATTCATTACCCGCTTTTTCCCTGAACAGTGGATTGGCTCTTTGCAACCCGCATTTTCAAATCGCGCCGCCTTCTTCCTCATCCCGCTCCTTCTCCCTCAAAATGTATTCCCCCAAAAGCGGGATGGCAAAAGAATACTTGCCGTGCCGGTTCTTAAACACAAGCCCCTGATCGCAAAGCGTAGCCAGCATTTGATTTACATGGCTGTTGCTGAACGGATTGTCCGAAGTCTTTTTTGACTGTTTCACCACTTCCTGAACAGTGAACTCTCCGTCTTGACGCTTCAAAGAGGCAATCGCAACCATCAGGTCGCGCTGGCGGTCTGTGGCGCGTGACCAGCGTCCGGAAAAGAAATCGGCGTCCAGTTTCCGCTCAATTTTTTCGGCGGGCACACTCGCCTTTTTCCCTTTGTCCGCAAGTTGTATGAACACATCAAACACTTCCTTGCATATAAACTGTATGAAATACGGATAACCGCCCGACATTTTAACTATGGTGTCCACCGATTGCGGGGTTAACACTATGGGGCTTTCAGAGTCTTCAATCGGTTTTGTTATGGCTTGTCTGCTGTCTTCGTCTCCAAGTTTCTCCAAGTCAACCACATGAAACATACGCTCCGCAAAAGTGCGGGAGTCCACCAATTTCGGGAACAAGGTCGGCAACCCCGTCAATACGAGCATTAACGGCAGCCCCTTCCGTTGCAGGGATTGGAATGTGTCAAGCAGCAAAGCCATGGGGAACTGCTCTTTGTCCTGATGGTCTGAGAGGTTTTGCGCTTCATCATAGGCGAATACAATCCCGCGAATGTTTGCGCCCGACTGCGAGATTGCCCCCCATGCCAATTCCAGAACGGCTTTGATTTTGTCAAGCGTGAGCCCCGGAGTTTGCCTGTAGATATCAAACAGCGCTTCGAAATCAAGCGTCTTGTATTTGGTTTGCTTCTTACTGGCAAAGCCGATGATGTTGCGCTGTCCGACTTTCAAATGAATGGATGAAGTAATGGGGGACAAATCGGCAAGAAGGCGGATTGCCAGATTTTCTTCACTTGTGCTGGTGGATTCGCTCAAGTCCGTGCCGACCCAAAGCCAGCCGCTTTCTATGGCGAGAGGCTTCAGCGTTTCAAGCAAGACGGTTTTCCCCACTCCCCGCAATCCGGTAAGCACCATATTCTCCAAAATGGTTTCCTGCTTGAGAAGACGCTTGAATTCATCTCTCTCTTTCTCTCTTCCAGCAAGATAGGGAGGCTGATGCCCGGCTCCCGGCTTGAAAGGGTTTGTCAGTTTCTCCATTCTTTATTGCCTCCCGTTTGTGATGGTTTGACCTAAATATAGGTTTGTATCTAATTTTAGTCAAGAGGCGCATAGAGACTAAATTGTAGTGAATGTTCTTTTTTCAATCCCTCTTGACACCGCCTCCCGCCCTGATAGAATGTCCGTTCCCTTCCGCGTCAGTGCGGGAGTGTTCTTTGACAACTGAATACATAGCTGAGCGAATAAGAAACAACGCGCCATCTTGTTTCGGGCATTTTTATGCCTCGTGGACAAGATACGCAGGGCAAACGGTGGATGCCTAGGCGGCAGCCAGCGATGAAGGACGTAGTAAGTTGCGATAAGCCCCGGGAAGCGGCTAAACACGCTTTGATCCGGGGATTTCCGAATGGGGAAACCTGATCGGGCAAAACCCGATTATGACGCCGTGAATACATAGCGGCGTCAAGCGCACGGGGGGAAGTGAAACATCTCAGTACCCCCAGGAACAGAAATCAACAGAGATTCCCAAAGTAGCGGCGAGCGAAATGGGAACAGCCCAAACCGTGTAAGTGTCAAGCCACGGCGTTGCTTGCACGGTGTCGCGGGGTTCGGCTTCAGGGGTTCCGTGAAACCCCTGCGGGAGTTACAAATCCCGAGGTTAGAAGAAGCGGTTGGAAAACCGCGCCACAGAGGGTGAAAGCCCCGTACTTGAAAACCTTGGGACTCCCGTGCCGAATTCCCAAGTACTCCGGCACACGTGAAATGTTGGAGGAATCCGGGAGGACCACCTTCCAAGGCTGAATATGCGCTGCCGACCGATAGTGAACTAGTACCGTGAGGGAAAGGTGAAAAGTAACCCGATGAGGGTAGTGAAATAGAACCTGAAACCGTTTGCCTGTAACCAGTCGGAGGACTATGCCCGGAGCTTGCTCCGGGAATGTCTGACGGTGTGCCTTTTGCCTAATGAGCCGGCGAGTTATTGTCATTGGCAAGGTTAAGCCGATAGAGGTGGAGCCGAAGCGAAAGCGAGTCTTAAACGGGCGACAAGTCACTGGCAATAGACCCGAAGCGAACCGACCTATCCATGGCCAGGGTGAAGCGGAGAGAAAACCTTTGTGGAAGCCCGAACCGTTTAGGGGTGAAAACCTATCGGATGAGCTGTGGATCGGAGTGAAAGGCTAATCAAGGTTCGTGATAGCTGGTTCTCCCCGAAATATATTTCGGTATAGCCTCATGTGATACAACGCGGAGGTAGAGCGCTGGTTGGGCTAGGGGGTCGAGAGATCTACCAAACCCAGTCAAACTCCGAATGCCGCGTTGCCTATAGCATGGGAGTCAGTCCTCGGGAGATAAGTTCCGGGGGCAAAAGGGAAACAACCCAGACCGTCAGCTAAGGCCCCCAAATCCAAACTAAGTGGTAAAGGAGGTGAGTAAGCATAGACAGCCAGGAGGTAGGCTTAGAAGCAGCCATCCTTGAAAGAAAGCGTAACAGCTCACTGGTCGATGCTTGCTCGCGCCGAAAATGAATCGGGGCTCAAGTTTGGTGCCGAAGCTGCGGGTCGTCCGCCGTTCTTGAACGGCCGGGCGGCGGTAGGGGAGCGTTCCCGTTGGATTGAAGGGTTACCGTGAGGAGGCCTGGACCGTCGGGAAGTGAGAATGCCGGCATGAGTAGCGACAAAAGCGGTGAGAATCCGCTTCGCCGAAAACCTAAGGTTTCCTGGGCAAGGCTCGTCCTCCCAGGGTTAGTCGGGACCTAAGACGAGGCCGAAAGGCGTAGTCGATGGAAAACAGGTCAACATTCCTGTACCACTCTGTCTGAGCGACGGGGGGACGGAGAAGGGTAGATCAGCCGGGAGTTGGATTTCCCGGTTTAAGCTCGTAGAGGGAAGGAACAGGAAAATCCGTTCCTTCATTAACCTCAAGAAGTGAATACGAGGGGCGCTTGCGCCCCATAAAGTGATTGACCCCATGCTTCCAAGAAAAGCCTCTAAGTGTTGACGACAGAGTGCTCGTACCATAAACGGACACACGTAGGTGAGTAGAGAATACTAAGGCGCGTGAGAGAACTTCGGCTAAGGAACTCGGCAAATTAGCCCCGTAACTTCGGGATAAGGGGCGCCCGTGTGTATGTGAAGAGCCTTCGCGGCTCGGAGCAGAGACGGGTCGCAGTAACAAGGCGGTGACGACTGTTTACCAAAAACACAGGGCTCTGCAAAGGCGTAAGCCGACGTATAGGGTCTGACACCTGCCCGGTGCCGGACGGTTAAGGGGACTTGTCATCCCGCTTCGGCGGGAGAAGCTCGGAACCGAAGCCCCGGTAAACGGCGGCCGTAACTATAACGGTCCTAAGGTAGCGAAATTCATTGTCGGGTAAGTTCCGACCTGCATGAAAGGTGTAACGATCGCCGCACTGTCTCGGCCGAAGACTCAGCGAAATTGTGGTTCCGGTGAAGACGCCGGATACCCGCTACGGGACGGAAAGACCCCGTGCACCTTTACTGCAACTTGGCATTGGGTTCTGGTGTTACTTGCGTAGCATAGGTGGGAGTCTGTGAAACCCCGCTTTCGGGCGGGGCGGAGACGCCAGTGAAATACCACCCTTGTAATTCCGGAGTTCTAACTTAGGCCCGTTATCCGGGTCAAGGACAGTGTCAGGCGGGTAGTTTGACTGGGGCGGTCGCCTCCTAAAGAGTAACGGAGGCGTGCAAAGGTTCCCTCAGCCCGATTGGAAACCGGGCTTTGAGTATAAAGGCATAAGGGAGCTTGACTGCGAGACCGACAGGTCGAGCAGGGACGAAAGTCGGCCTTAGTGACCCGGTGGTTCTGTGTGGAAAGGCCATCGATCAACGGATAAAAGGTACGCCGGGGATAACAGACTAATCTCCCCCAAGAGTTCACATCGACGGGGAGGTTTGGTACCTCGATGTCGGCTCATCGCATCCTGGGGCTGGAGAAGGTCCCAAGGGTTGGGCTGTTCGCCCATTAAAGCGGTACGCGAGCTGGGTTCAGAACGTCGTGAGACAGTTCGGTCCCTATCTGTAGCGGGCGTAGGAAATTTGAGAGGAGCTGCTCCTAGTACGAGAGGACCGGAGTGGACGCGCCTCTGGTGTATCAGTTGTCGCGCCAGCGGCAGCGCTGAGTAGCCATGCGCGGAAAGGATAACCGCTGAAAGCATCTAAGTGGGAAACCTCCCTCAAGATTAGATTTCCCGGGGCCTTGAGCCCCCTTAAGGTCACTTGGAGACTACGAGTTTGATAGGCTGGAGGTGTAAGCACAGCAATGTGTTGAGCTGACCAGTACTAACCGACCGTGAGGCTTCTCCACGAGGCTTAAAAATGCCTGAAATGAAGATGGGCGTTGTTTCTTATTCGCATCAGTTGTGTGTTTGGTTGGGTGTCCCCTGAAAGGGCCGGATATTATGCCATTTCCCAAAATAGTTGTTGGTTATAAGAAGAAGGATGGCAAGAGTCCTTTTTCTGACTGGCTTTCAAAGATTGATGACAACGCCGCAAGAAAAGTTCAACGCGGGATTTCAAATATGAGGCAGGGAAACTTCTCAAATGCGGAGTCGGTGGGTCAAGGGGTTAGTGAGTACAAGATTCATTTCGGTCCCGGATACAGGATATACTTTGGTATGGATGGTGAAAATCTGGTTATACTTCTGGGCGGAGGGACAAAAAAGAGACAGGGGCGTGATATTGAAATGGCAAAAGGTCTGTGGAGAGAATACAAGTCTCGGAAAAAAGAGGGAGGCATACAATGGCACTAACTTATGATGCGAGAGAAGTTTTTGTAGAGCGGGCACGGAAGAGCAGAAGGTATAGGATTGCTATTCTCGGAGAGGTGTTGGAGTGCATAGCTGATGGTGAGGCGAATACCGCCAGAGATTTGCTACGCGATTATGTTCAGGCGGTTGGTTCCAAAAAGGTGGCAAGATTGGTGTGCAAAGAGCCGCAAGCGGTTATGCGTATGCTCAGGCCCTCAAGCAATCCGAGTTTGGATAATATCTCAAAACTTCTTGCCTCTCTCCGCAAGCATGAGGGGGTTGAACCGCGAGTGAATGCGGGATGATACTTCAACTCCTCGCCTTACTCTCCTCTGCCACTTTCTTCGGCGCCGCTCTCTATATCTCACTCGTTCAGCATCCCGCCGCTTTGGAAGCGGGCGGTTCCGTTGGCGGACGGTTTTTTCCGCCGATGTATAAACGCGCGGCGCGGATGCAGATTGTTCTTGCTCTGGCGGGTTCGGTATCCGGTTTTGCGCTCTGGTTTTACGGTATAGGGTTTCTCTGGCTTATCGGAGCATTTTTTCTGCTTTCGGTTTTTCCCGTAACTCTGATTTTGATTAAGCCCGTCAACGACAAACTTTTAAGTTCCGAAAACGACCCCGATTCAGTGGAAACGAAGGCGCTTCTGCGCCGCTGGGGTCCGCTTCATTGGATACGGACGGTCGCAAGCGGGACGGCGTTTGTGATTTATCTCATAGCCGGAATTTAATAACCTATGGACTGGAACGTCACCGATTACGAGCGCAACGCCTCTTATGTCTGGCAGCGCGCCGGAGAGGTTCTTGACCTGCTTGCGCCCCGCGCGGGGGAAGTGATTCTTGATGTTGGTTGCGGCACCGGCGCTCTAATGAGCAAGATCGCCGAGTCCGGCTGTGAGGTTGTTGGTGTTGACAGCAGCCCGGAGATGGTCTCGGCGGCACGGGAGAAAGGGCTTGATGCCCGTGTTGTTGATGCTCAATGTATGGAGTTCAGCAATCAGTTTGACGCTGTCTTCTCCAACGCCTCCCTGCACTGGATGCCCGATTCCAATGCGGTTCTGTCCAATGTTCACAAGGCATTGAAGCCGGGCGGGCGGTTCTGCGCCGAGTTCGGCGCAAAAAATAACGCGCAGACCATAATTGACGCTCTTTATGAACAGTTGCAAAAATTCAATCTCAACGGCGATGACTACAAGCCGTGGGATTTTCCCGCCGGAGAAGACTACCGCCGCAGGCTGGAAAGAAACGGATTTGAAATCATTGAGTTGACGGTTGCCGACAGAATCACGCCGCTCCCCACGGATGTCGCGGGCTGGCTCAAGACATTTGCCGGTCCTTTTTTGCGGGACATTCCCCCGAATCGGCGCGATGAAGTCATCACCGCCGCCGCAGACAAAGCGGGTCGCAAACTCAAAACCGGAGACGGCAAATGGGTGGTGGATTACACGCGCCTCCGTTTTCTTGCGCGAAAACGGTGAAGTTCGCATATAATCCGATTCTATGTTCCGCGCAAAAAATGTTTTAGCGACAACAGTTCTGGCCTTGCTCTGCATAACCGCGCCCCGCAATGCCCCCGCCGGTTCATGCAAAATCACCGACTCCGATTTGAGAAACTGGGAAGTCTCAAGCGGTCTGGCTTTCTCCGGAGCGCGGGGCAATACGGATAAAACTGACATAGGCCTCCGGTTCTGTTACGAGTTTGAAAACAAGGGAAACAGGGTAACAAGCAAAAGCAGATATGAATTCGGCAAGGTTGACGGCATAAAAAACCAGGATCTCTGGCGTTCCGACCTGTCTTATCTGCGCCGGATTAAGTCCGTGTTTGTTGATTTCAGTTCCTTTGCCGAAAAGGACGAAATCAATCTCGTGGATTTGCGTTTCGGTCTCGGCGGCGGGCTGTCTGCGGACTTTCTGTCCTCTCCGACCGCAAAGATCAACGGGAAGACCCTTATCTTCTGGGAAAGGGAAAAGAGACAGTCTCTGCCTGTGAATGATTTTGCCTCCATGCACTTTGTGGCGGAGATTGAGAAAAAGATGGCAAATTTCAAAACCTCCCTGTCTTCAGTATTTATCCTCCCCCTTAATGAAACAGACAATTTCCGGAGTGAGACCGAGGCGGCGGTCTCCGTTCCGCTCTTTGAGGGCATATCACTCAAACTTACCGCCACAGTTGAATACGACAATGAGCCGGCAAATGAGGCTGTCAAAAAGACGGACTTCAGGTATGCGACATCGCTTCATTTCGCTTTGTGATTGCGGTTTTCCGCCAATCACCGGCGAAGTCCGCTCTGTTCGCATAATTCTATTGACTTTCCCGCCGGAAATCCGCCACAATGGGCTTAATGACTACTTAAGAAGGGAGGGTTTTCATTTCACAATGAGTTTTTTCATCAGGATTTTTGTTTTTGCGCTTGTCGCGCTGTCGGTTTCAACGGGTGTTCGCGCTCAGGCCGCCGATGATGTCGGTATGAGCAACATTCCGTATATCGGTATGGATGTGGGGCTTTCCCTTTCCTCGGCGGAGATTGAGACCACAGACAATGATGTGCCGTCCGCATGTGATGTTCACTATG